>CAZAWG010000001.1:0-22616 GCA_964488785.1 uncultured Oscillospiraceae bacterium
GTGCATAACAGATGCCGCATTACAGGCACGCACGCGTGCGAGTCTCTTTTGCTCCTCGGCAGCGATCTGCTCGGCAAGCGGAATGGCGTTGGCGTATTTTTCCTCCAAAGACGGCTCCTTTTCGGCACGCTTCTCGGACGCACGTCCGGTGTCGCTTTTGGAAAACGCCATCATATCGCCCGAAAGCGGCGACAGACTGGGCATACGCATCCGGCTCTTGTTACGATCTCCCCGTCCCTTGCCGCGGTCGTTACCGGACTTTGCTTCGCCCTTTGGCGTGCGCGGACGGTCATTTTTGCGCTCATTCCGGTCGTTTTGCCCCTTGCGTGTATCTTTACCGCGATTCTCTTTGAAATCTTTTACATCCTTTGTATCCCGTGCTTCCTTGCCCCCATCCTTCTGACCTTTGGGAGACTGTGAGCGCTGATTTTTATCGCGGTTATCGCGGCGGCTTTGCCCATTTTGGTTGTTCGTATTCTTGTCGTTTCTTTCTGCTTTTTCCGGTCTTTCTGCGCGTTCGGGCTTATCCTTTTCGACGCCCGGCTCACGCTTATCGTTTCTGTTCCCATTCGGCTTGGGGCGAGTGTGCCCCGAGCCATTTTTAGCAGACGCACCTGCTTCTGCACCGTTTTCACGCGGTGCCTTCTGGTTTCCGCGCGATGGATTTTTTGTGCGTTCGGGACGATCGCCCTTGTCTGCTCTTTCGTTTTTTTCTGCACGCTCCGGTCGGTCCGTTTTTTCATTTTTTTCGGCGCGCTCATTTGATTTTGCGTGCGCTGTGCCGGAGACGGTCTTAGCCGGGACGATACCGCTTTCCTCTGGATTTTTCTTTTTTCGGGAGGGCAGAGAGATCAAAAAGCCCTTTTTGGTGTTGATCGAGCTATCGCCCTCTGCGGAGGTGTCCGGTTCTATGTTTTTGGGTCTATTGGGTCTGTTATTCATATACTGTTCCTTTGATCTGAATTATCCTTATTCAATAAAATTTATTTAAGCTGTCCGTCGGCTGTAGTGGGAAGCTGGACAAGATCCTACGCCCTGTGTCCTTTTCGCGCACGGATACCGCGCGTGTCACCGTTTTCAGCATGGTCTACGCGCCGCTGAGCAGAGCGTAGAGGGCGTTGAGGTTGGCATATTGCTTAAGCTGAAGATACGCCTCTTCAAACAGCTCATAGTATTGTAATGCACGGGAAACCGAAAGCCGGGCGCATATCCTTCGAAAATCCTCGCTCCCATCGGTTTCACGCTTTCCGCCGGTGCTTTTGTATAAGCAAACCTCGCCGGCAACCAGCATCAAAGCGCGGAAATACAGCTCACAGTCCTCGCGCTGTCTGGGAAGCGATAAAACAAGCGTCCCGGACGTGATCGTCCCCTTGTAAAAATCGTATGCCAGCGTAAAGGCACGCCCTACCTCCTGTGGGACAAGAGAAGCCGCATCCGTCTCCTCGTAGCACATCAGATAGCGGCGTATGTGGGAGAGCGTTTGCTCGTCTGCTTTCGGATATAATGCTTTTAAGTCGGGAAACGCATCCGCATCCGAGGGGATCAGCACACACGTGCGCGAACGCACTGTCGGAAGCACCGCGCCGGCTGCCGAGGCGGTGAGTATGAATATAACGCCGGCCGGCGGCTCTTCTAAAATTTTGAGTAACGCATTGAGGGAAGCCGCATTGAAGTTCTCCACGTTTTCAAGAACGATCAAACGTCGCTCTCCGTCGTTTGGTGCAAGATACGCAAGCTCCCGCACCGTCCGAACCTCATCGACCTTCACCTTATCCCGACCTAAATACGAAATATCCGGGTGCGTTTCCGTCTCCACCTTTTTGCAGACAGGACATTCGCCACAGGGCGAACCGTCCGCTGTCGGATGCTCACACAAAAGTGCCTTGCACAACAGCGCTTCATACGCCCGTGCCTGCCGCAAGGACGGTGTGACCACCAAATAGGCGTGTAACGGCTTTTGGGGATCAAAGCCTTTAAGTGCTGCAAGTGATGCCACGTGTATCTACACCTGCTTAAAGCTTTCCACGTTCAAGACAAATACCGTTGCACCGCCGGTCTGTACCTTGGCGGTAGCAGAAGCGCCACCTGAGGCGCCTAACGCCGGATAGACGTTGGTCGGCACATATTGCGAACGCCGCTTGCTGTGATCCGAGATCAGCTTGACGACCTCATCCACCTTATCATCCTCCACACCGGTGATAAAGGTGGTGTTGCCGGACGAAAGAAAGCCTCCGGTCGAGGCGATCTTGGTGGAATGAAAGCCTGCCTTGTTGAGTTCCGAGGTTACAATGGGTGCATCGTCGTTGTGTACGATCGCAAGTATCAGTTTCATGCTTGCTCCTCCTTTGCAAAAAATGTATATCTATTATTTTTGCCCGACTCCTTTTTGCCCTTTATAAACCGAACAGCATGGAATCCGAGCTGAATGCATGGCACAACGCCGCCGCAAGAGCATCCGCCGTATCATCGGGGTGCGGCTCTTTTTTGAGCTTCAAAAGGCGTGTGACCATATACATGACCTGTTTTTTGTCGGCACGACCGTTGCCGACCACCGCCTGCTTGACCTGAAGCGGTGTGTATTCAAAAATGGGAATGCCGTTCTTCGCACAGGCAAGAAGGATCACTCCGCGTGCCTGGCACACATTGACGGCTGTTTTTTCGTTGGTGTTGAAAAAAAGCTTTTCGATCGAGATCGCCTGCGGATGCAGACTCTTTATCAGCTCATCGATGTTTTCGTATATCTCCGCCAAGCGTAGTTCTGTTTTTTGCCCGGCAGGTGTAAGGACTGCTCCGTATTCGATGGCGCGGTTTGTACCGCGCATACTGTCAATCACGCCAAAGCCTACCGTGGCAAGTCCCGGGTCGATGCCCATAATGACCATGCGCTTTTACTCCTTATGACACCGGAGACTTCTTTTTATTATACAACATTTCCACCGGTTTGTCAAATTGTATTTTTATCCGGCAGCCTTTCCGCCTCCGGCTTGCTTATATAGCTCATTTTTAGCTGTTCCAGTTCAATTGTAACGCTTTGTTGATCCGATCCAAAAGCAATATTGTCTGCTTTATCGCTTGTATTGCTCTTTTTCTGTTGTCCACATCGCGCACATAGTCGAGGGAGGGGATATCGCACAAATTGTATGCTGTTTCTTCAAGCACCTCATTGGCCTTGCTTCTAAGGACCAGATAAAGCGTTTTTCCGTCCCCGGAGGTCTCCAGAGTGATATGGATCTCATCTGTTGCACGGCAGGAACGATACAACGCCTTCAAAGTTCGAAAGGAAAAGTCCTCTACTCCCTCATCGGTGTAATAATAGGTCAACACCCGGTCGCTCTGAAGCTTGACCAGTGGGAATTTTTCCTGCACTGCGTTGATACAGTCAATAAGGGTCAGATTTATGCAGGTATGATCCTGCTCCCCATTTTTGTGTTGCACATCCTTCATATATTCTTGGTAATATTGCATTTTTACTCCTCTCCACAGGGCTTTGATCTGCCGCGTATCCCATGCTCCGACAGGGCTAACATATGCTCTGCCCAGGCATTTTTTTCATACTGACGCCAAGCCGGAAGCTCCTTTCGGATCGTGCTGACCCGATGGGCAAGCACCATTTCCTTTTGGGTACGTGCAGCGCGGAGAAGCACGCGCGTTTGTTCATCCGATGCCGAAGCTAAAATATATGCATACAGAAGCGGCTCTTTTCGCACAGTTTGCGGCACGCCAAAGGCTCCAAACAGAAGCATACGCCGAATTTTTGCATCGGTCAATGTCTTGCTTTTCAACCGTTCAAACAGCTCTGCATAGCTTTCACTCTCCCGTGCCGCCCGGCTCACAGCACACTCAAGGCCGCCGGTGTATTCACAGGAATGCTTCAAGTCCTCCGGGGTCCTTGCGCATAAAAGCATATGAAGCATAGCTTCAAAAGCATCACTTGCCGTGCGATGCTGCAAAACGTCCGGATCGGGAAGATATTCTTCTGCCGCTCTTCCCTTTCGAAGGGTCTGCCGGATATAGGAGGAGGACGCAAACGCCCCACGCACCCGTTCGGCGCGCTCGGTCGTGCGCTTGTGTGCGACCGGAATGAGGTCGTATCCGTTTTTTCGTATCGCTTTGATGTATTCGATCCCCAATATATCGTTCGGTGTCGCAGACACCTGTGCCTTTTCTCCGAAAAATCGCTCTAACACCGTTTGGCGTGCTATGGCATACGATAAAGCAGGCTGTTCCTTTTGAAGAAGAACGATCTCCCTGCCAACCCCATCGTCACACAATGCCTCAGCCATAGCGGTCAACAGCCCCACATCGGCACATTCCGAGCCGAACGCGATATGCGAACACAGCCCCGTTTCTGCTAACAGCCGCACACCCGCTTCGGCAAAGCTCTCCGCGCTCATACAGCTGTAGGGAAAGGGGATCTCTAAAACGAGCTTTGCTCCATAGCGCACCGCCTGCTCGGCGCGAAAGCGTTTATCGGCAAAGGCAGGCTCAGCACGCTGCACAAAGCTGCCGCTCATAGCGCAGACCACCGGAAGTCCCAACAGCTCCTGAACCAGCTCTAACTGATATCGATGTCCATTATGGAACGGATTGTATTCGCAGATGATACCACAGGCCTTGTTACTCATGTCCGTTCCTCCTGTTCCATGCCCCCTAAAGGGGAAAAGTCTGCATATACCGCAGAATACCATTTTCACATTTAGTAGTATAACATAAAAATATTACCAATACGCAAAAAAAGTTAATGTTTTTTTAAACATTATTAGAAATATCGTGCTATACTATATTTGATAGTTACACGCACTTATATTTGACAGGAGGATACTCTTATGAAAAAAATTATTTATCTGATCGGCGCCTTCGTCACCACCGCCGCCATCATTGGGGCTATTGCCGTTATGCTTAATAAGCTCAAGATCTCGCTGTCCATCGAGGGTATCGATGACAGCATGGATACCGATGAGAATGATGGACATATCGATCTTTCCATCGAAAAGGATGTCGAAGCAGAAGAACCGGAAGCAGTCGATGATACCGCTGAATCGGTGGAAAATGCCATAAACGAAATGCTTGAGCAAGAGGATGCCACCGACATCGACGTGGAGATCACCGAGGAATAATTTCTTTTGCACACTATCTGCAAATAAGTCCCAATAACAACGACGGCTGTCTCTTTTTTAGCAGATGACAGCCGTCGTTTTTGCAGAGTCACGCAACGAGAGCCATAATTGCCAACATTTTTTGTTTTATCTTTGAAAAAATGTCAAAACCCCTTGTAAAATCTCGAAAAGTGTTGTATAATGTACTCTCAAATGCATGATACCCATAGGAGGTCTTTTCAATGACAGTCACATTAAACGAAAAATTCTTAAAAAGCTTTGTCTCCGAGGAAGAGATCCAGGCTGAGGGCGCGACCCTTGCCGCCGCTCACGATAAGCTCGTCCATCACACCGGTGCCGGCAGCGATTTCTTAGGCTGGTATACCCTCCCCAACGACTACGATAAGGACGAATTTGCCCGCATCAAAAAAGCGGCCGCAAAAATCCAGTCCGATTCGGAGGTTTTGGTCGTCATCGGTATCGGGGGCTCCTATTTGGGTGCCCGCGCCGCTATCGAGTTTTTGACCTCGCCCAACTACAACCTGCTTCCTAAAAAAACGCCGAACATCTATTTTGCCGGCAATTCCATCAGCGCACAGACCCTTACCGAGATCGTTGCTCTTTGCGAAGGCAAGGATTTCAGCGTGAATGTCATCTCCAAATCCGGTACGACCACAGAGCCGGCCGTTGCGTTCCGTGTATTCCGCGATCTTCTGGAAAAGAAGTATGGCAAGGATGGTGCTAAGGGTCGTATCTATGTCACCACCGACAAGGCACGTGGAACCTTAAAGGAATTCTCGGATGCTTCCGGCTATGAGACGTTCGTTATTCCGGACGATGTGGGCGGCCGTTATTCGGTACTCACCGCCTGCGGACTTCTTCCCATTGCCGCTGCCGGTATCGATATCGACAAGATCATGGCCGGTGCTGCCCGTGCCGCCAAGGAGCTTTCGGTGTGCGACACCACGATCAACGCCGCTTACCGCTATGCCGTCATCCGCAATATCCTGTATAAGAAGGGCAAAGCTGTTGAGATCATGGCTTGCTATGAGCCGGCTTATCAGTATATGAACGAATGGTGGAAGCAGCTGTTCGGCGAAAGCGAAGGCAAAAACGGCAGAGGCATTTTCCCGACCTCGGTCATCTATTCCACCGACCTGCATTCGCTCGGTCAGATCGTTCAAGAGGGTGCGCGCAACATCTTTGAAACGGTCATCGACATTCAGGATACCAAAAACAGCTTCATCATTCCGGACGATCCGCAGAACGTGGATAAGCTCAACTTCATCTCCGGCAAGGACTTGAACGAAGCCAACAAGAAGGCTTTTATCGCCACCGCCTTTGCACACAGCGACGGAAATGTGCCGAATATCGTGTTAGAGCTTGCTGCCCGTGATGAGGACAGCTATGGCTATTTAGTATACTTCTTTGAAGTGGCGTGTGCCGTCAGCGGCTATATGCTCGGCGTGAACCCCTTCAACCAGCCCGGCGTGGAAGCCTACAAGAAGAATATGTTCGCACTTTTAGGCAAGCCCGGCGAAGAGAACGAAGCAAGACGCAAGGAATTGGAAGCGCGTCTGTAATAAGAGCCTAATACAAAGAAAGCCCCGGCATTTCAAAACGAAATGCCGGGCTTGTTTTTTTATTATCTTGTTATCTTATTTCACAACAAAGGGTGCCAGCTCGCCTAACAGATCGTCGCAGCCCTCGGTGTGTACGGTGACCTCGATCTCGTTCAAGAGGTCTAAGCTGAATATGCCCATGATGCTTTTGGCATCCACCACATAGCGACCGCTTTTAAGATCGATCTCATACTCATATTTGGAAACGATGTTGACAAAATTTCTCACTTCTTCGATGGTCGAAAGACGAATGTTGAATACCTTCATAACAGTTCCTCCTGTTCGTTGTTTGTGTAAAAAGGTTTTCCGCTTTGTGCCTATGATACCACAGGAATGCGCACTTGTCAAGCGTTTTTATAGGATAAAACCGTGAATTTGCGTTAACATCTGTCTGCCATCGGCACATAATCGCGGATGACATAATTGGTCTTATACGCCGGACGGATGATCCTTCCACCGGTCAAGATCTCCTCGATGCGGTGCGCACACCAGCCCGCCACACGCGCCGTGGCAAACAACGGCGTGTATAAATCCTTCGGAATGCCAAGCATACGGTAGACAAGCCCCGAATACATATCCACATTGGCGCACATATATTTTTCGTTGCCGGTCACCTTCAAAAATGCCGCAGGAGAAAGCTCTTCGATCTTCTGCATCAGCTCAAACTCGCTCATAAAGCCCTTTTCACCGGCAAGCTCCTTGGCGTATTTCTTTAACGTGACAGCACGGGGGTCGGAATTGGAGACAAGCCCCGAATACATATCCACATTGGCGCACATATATTTTTCGTTGCCGGTCACCTTCAAAAATGCCGCAGGAGAAAGCTCTTCGATCTTCTGCATCAGCTCAAACTCGCTCATAAAGCCCTTTTCACCGGCAAGCTCCTTGGCGTATTTCTTTAACGTGACAGCACGGGGGTCGGAATTGGTGTAGATCGCATGACCCATACCATAGATGAGTCCGCTTCCGTCTCCGGCTTCTCCACGCAGGATCCTTTCCAAGTATGCACTCAATTCTTCGTCGTCGTTCCAGTCGCGCACACCGGCCTTGATGTCCTCAAACATCTGATCGACCTTGATGTTTGCACCACCGTGCTTAGGTCCTTTGAGTGAGCCGACCGCCGCCGAAATGGCCGAATAGATATCCGTCCCGGAGGAAGAAAGCACACGGCAGGCGAAGGTCGAGTTGTTACCGCCGCCATGCTCTGCGTGAAGCACAAGACAAAGGTCTAACAGGCGCGCCTCCTTTTCGTTAAACGACACATCCTGCCCCAGAATACGCATGAAATTCTGCGCGCAGGCAAGCCCCGGAAGCGGACGATGCAGCAACAAACTATCCTGCTCGAACACGTGCCGCTTGACCGAATAGGCGTGTGCGGCAATGATGGGCAGACGCGAAATAAGCTGAATGCTCTGCTTGAGCTGGTTTTCCAACGACATATTTTCCGGCTCCGGGTCGTAGGAATACAGTGCCGTCACACCCTCTTGGATCTTGTTCATGATATTGGGAGAGGGGGCACGCATGATCACATCCTCCGTAAAGTTGGCAGGAAGGGTCGCATATTCGGCATTGAGTGCCTTGAAAGCATTTAGCTGCTCCTCGGTCGGAAGCGAACCAAATAACAAAATAAAGGCACATTCCTCAAAGCCATAGCGGTTCTCGCGGACGTAGCCGTCGATGAGCTGTTCCACATCGTAGCCGCGATAATACAGCTTGCCCTCATCCGGACGCTTTTCGCCCTCATACAGCACATAACCATGTACTAAGCCTAAATTGGTCGCACCTGCCACAACACCGGAGCCATCGGCATTGCGCAGGCCGCGCTTGACGTTGGCATTGGCAAATACCTTGGCGGGGATCTTATAGTTTTCCTTGCATATTTCGGATAATTCCAACAGCTTTTCGGGATAATCGTTTGTAACGCTCATAATATCTCGTCCTTTCGTGTATACTTGGAACAAAGGAAACAAGTACCGGACGGTATCCCATCCGGATAATACGTCTATTGTATCACAGTCTTTCGAAAAATGCAAGAGGTAAAATAAAATTATGCAAAAAAATTTTCGAGCAACCGTGTCTCGCCGCCTTCGGGCACTGCTTTTTGCTTGCAGCTGTCTGTTTGTGCTGTCCGCTGCGCTGTTTTGCCGGGAAACCTGCCGTTCTTTGGCGCATTCCTCGTATTCCATGCCCGTAGATACCATATATCAACAGCTGAGAATGGAAAAAGCATCCGAGATGTCCGTTCCGGAAGAAGTTTACGAAATGAATAATCAGCCCGAAAATCATGCAAATGTTGTGTCCGGTGCGCCAACGCTTTCCTATGCAGAGCATAGTACGCTATGCCTTTCCGATGCACTTCGTGTGTTGGATACGCAGACCGGGCAGGTCTTTCGCATGAGCCTTGAGGAATACACCCTTTGCGCCACTGCTGCCGAAATGCCCCAAAGTTTTGCCATGGAGGCTCTGATGGCACAGGCAGTTGCCTGTCGAACGCTTGCCGTATACGGAGCGGTCACACACGCAAAGCACGAAAGCGCCGATGTTTGCACCGACTATCGCTGTTGTCAGAGCTTTATACACATTTCCGATACCGATACAGCCTATTCGCGCACCCTTGAAGCGGTGAATGGCACACAGGGCATTGTGGCGGTCTTTGACGGACAGCCGATCCTTGCCGCCTATCATGCCGCAAGCGCCGGGAAAACGCGCTCCAGTGCCGAGGTCTGGGGTGGAGAGCTTTCGTATCTTGTCCCGGTGATGGCGGTCGAAGGAACGGACGTATCGGCGAAGGAATATCTGCTTACGGAAAAAGCGGTGCAAACCGCGCTCGCGCGCCGGGGCATACAGACACCCTTCACCTTTGAAGCAGACGAAAACGGCTTTTGCACCGGTGTCACGGATGGAAAAACAACCCTTGCGCCCGGAAAGCTGCAAGCCCTGTTTTCCCTGCGGTCGGACACCTTTTCGGTCGAACCGGACAGAGAGGGCTATCGCTTTACCAGCTATGGCTATGGGCATGGTGTGGGGATGAGTCAGCATGGCGCCAATGCGCTTGCCGGTCAAGGGTACGATTTCTATGAGATTTTGAAGTACTATTATACAGGGATCGGCTTTGCGTTTGTGACCACAGACAAGACAGGGGCATAAAAGGACGGTCGCAAAAAGCGATCTTCCTTTTGCGACCGTCTATCCGATTCTGCTAAAGCGCCCATTTTACACGCATAAAGCTGTCTTTTTTCGTTTCAAAAGCTGTTTCCTTCCGGTCGATGCTTCGGATGCTTTCAAACAGACTGTCCGATAGCCCTCCCTCCACACTGAGAGCTTTTGCCGACCGCATGACTACGTTTCGCACCGTGATCCCATACGTTTCCTCCGGGGTACTCTGGCGGCTACCATAGAGATGTGTATCTCCGATACGCAGTGTATACCCATACGCAAAGCTTTTTTGCAGCACTTGCGCATATGGCTCATCGGTGAATGCATCGTATACACCATCGATCAGAATATCGTGCAAGCGCGTGCCGCCCTGATTCAAAAGCCGCACATTTGAGCAGATCGTTTTAGTCATAATATTTCGGATGATCACATGGTGGATGTCTCTGTCCTTTGTATCCTCCACCGTATATAGTTGCTCCATACGCCCCGGAAGTGCAGTCAATGCGATCGAGTCGTCCTCAGTGTAGCCGGTGATGTTCTCAAGAATTATATTATGGCAGCCACAGCGTAGATCGATCCCATCGGCATTTTTTATGTAGATCGAACAATATCTTTCGTCCGCGTTCCCTTCCGGTGGATAGGCGCGGCGCACCCCATCGGGATGAACAAAGGTAAAATCCGCTTCAAAATCGATATTTCCAATATATCCGTTGCGACAGTATAAAAAGGTGAGTGCCCACCAGCGCTGATTTTTCACCTTGAGGTTTTTGACGGTAAAGCCATCCACATTGGAGAATAACAGCATATTGTTGCGGCTGATATGGGGAAAAGTGCCTGTCTCGCTGACCGATTCCGACAGTCCGTTATAGAGTCCTCCATCCAATACCGCATTTCCAAGCCCTTCTATCACGATATTTTTCTGCGTTCCGGATAAAAGCCGTCCTTCCGGCTTTCGCAGATTTTCGCCTATGAACATATTGTCAAATACGCCGTCTGCCTGCACCATATACGCGTTATCGATCACAACGGTTATGTCGGAGGGCAATTCGATCGCTTTTTCGATCACCCATCGGTTCTCGCCACGCTCTTTATTATAGGGTGGTATCACGACCTTGCGATGACCACGCTGACAGGCGTCCTTTAACGCAGCCTGTATTTTTTCCGAATCCGTTCCGGCAAAGGCATTGGGGTCGCTGAAATAACACATAGTCTCCACTCCATCAGATTTTTTTACAGTATAACTTATTTTCATATGAAAGTCAAGTGCCGTGCGAACGAAAAATTTTCGCTTGCCGCTTTGCCGCCCTGCCAAAGGAGGCTTCCTTATGCGCCGTTTTTCCGTTGCATCCCTTCAGAAGAGCCTTTCGAACGAAGCTGCGCCCCGTGCGCACATCCGGCTCGAATACCCCGTTTTTGAGCCATTGGATACCTCCTCCCAAGAAAAAAAGCTTGCCGACACTCTGAATCGCTTCTACCGGGACACCTCCGCTCGTGCGCTTGCTCATGCGCAAAAGCACATTCACCGCGCTTCGCCCCAAAGCGCACCGTTTGACTACACCTGCCGCTATGTTGTTTCCTTTGCCGGTGATGACTATATCTCCGTCTATGCGGATGGTCGCGTGACCGATGAAAGCGGAACGCGTGTCTTTCGTCGTCCTCATTTGTGGTCGACCGAAAAGGGAACCCTTCTGCCGCCGGGACAGGTGCTGCATACCGATAAGCAGGCAAGGAAGAAGCTTTTCCACTGCATTTTAATGGAAGCAGAGAAAAATATACGCCGCAAAACCTTTACATATTTTGACAACTACCCCTCGCTCCTTCAAAAGCACTTTGATTTTTCGTCCTTTTATTTTCTTCCGGGCGGCGGTGCTTTTTGCTTCAAATGCGGCAGCTTAGGTGCTTCAGGGGAGCAGATACCGGTGTTTGTTCTGCCACCGGGGGAGCTATCCGCGCTTTTGCGCGTGGTTCCTCGCGAATGGTCGGGCGGATGTATTATACGCAGGCAACAGAATAAACACTGAAGGTTGCTTCGTTATGCCATAACAACGACAAACCATTCGCGCTCGGCAAACGAAAAAAGAAGCCGATCGCTTTACCACGACCGGCTTTGATACATATAAGGGGGGTACAGCAAAAATAGCTGTACCCCTGCGTATATAATTGTCCTTAGTCCTCAAATCCGCCGTAATCGCAGTTGAATTCCTCGATATAGCTCTTTGCAGAAGCTTCTCTTGCGGCATAGAAGGAGGAGAAATCGTGTGTTGTGGTCTTGGAAAGGTCACGTCCAACCGACTGGAAGGAACCGCCGGCGACATAGCCCATATCGTAGATGATGCTATCCTTGATGATATCCATCATTTCCTCGGATTCATCATCACGCGCGTATTTGGTCTTTAACGAAACATCGTAGAACGCCGGAATAACGTACTTCGAACCATATGCGGCAAGCGCTTCGGTGATAGCACCTGTGCGCTCCACATCGCTGACACTGATCGGAATGATGATCAACGGAGCAGCACCATTGACAGCCGTTGCATATTCGTCCTCTTCGTCAAATACCGGATACGGAAGCATACCGAAATCATCGTCCATGCTGCGGAAGCCCTGCGCACTGCCCAGACTTCCGGCCTCGAACATAGCACGACCGGAGGAGAAGATACCGGGGCCGGTATAATTGATATTACCTTCGGTGAACTGGAGGAAGTTTGCCTCGTTATTCATCAAGCTGAAGAATTCATCGAAAATTTCGACTGTCTTGTTGGAGTACAGCGTCAACTCCACGCGGCCCTCATCGTTGATACCAAAGATTTTCTGGTTTCCGGCATACAGAATGTTGATCGGAGCGCTCCATTCACCGGTGACAAAACCGAACTGGTCATCCTCCGGCTTCATAACGCCGTCACCATTCAGGTCGGCACTGCCCTTTTTGGCAAGATAAGCGAACTCATCAAACGTCCACTCATGATCTCTGACTAACTGATAGGGATAATCATAGCCCTTTTCATCAAAGATGCGCTTATTGAACACAAGACACATGGCCATGGAAAGACCGCTGACCGAAATATCGCCGTCCAACACATACAAACGTCCGTTGACGGTGCAGTTTTCGTTGATGTTTTTCGACCACCAGGGCATATCCACATGAATGGATTCGATATCGTGAATATTATACGCGGCACCCTGAACGGCATAGGCAAACGCTGCGCGGGAATGAGCAAACACGATGTCATAGGCATCGTCCCCGGCAAGGATGGAGTTGAGCGCATCCGTTTCATAGTTGCCATGAGAGGACTCTGCGGCGGTGATGGTGATCCCATAGCGTTCCTCAACAGCCTTGTTGCGGTTGTAGATCGCGTTGTTGACGACATCCTCCTCCGGCTCCTCAAAATATTGCGATTTCAAGTTTCCTTTGCGCACCAGAATGCGGTAATTGTAGCCTTCATAGCTTTCCTTGGAAAGATAGTCCTCAAGGTTGATATCCTCGATATCGGCATCCGGGTCGGTCGGTGCTTCGACGGGGGTGTCATTTTGGGGGACATCGGCATTCGGCTTTTTTGTATCGTTGTCGCCGCAGGCAGCAAACGAAACAAGTGCGCCAGCCACGAGCAGGGCGGCAAGCAGTTTTTTGAACATGGTCATTCTCCTTATTTTGCAATTTGCATAAATTTATGACATCCTATTATATCACATTCGAGAGTCGTTTGTAAAGAAGCGTTTTTGACAAATTTTCTGCGAGAAACTTGTTGATCTTGCACAAAAAAAGGCAAGCTGCTTTGCTCGACTTACCTTTTGACTTACATTTATCCCTTTAGCACAGCGCACGCGCCATTTTGGCAAGCCCACGTCCGAAATAGTCGCGCAATTCTGTCGGCATTATCCAGGGCGTCATAGTCTCCATGGACATAACGACCGATTCGGGGAGATATTCGCGCACAGCCGCCGAAAACGCTTTCCAGTCGCACACGCCATAATACGGCATACGATGTTGGTCGCCGCGCCCATCGTTGTCATGTACATGAAGGGCTTCGATTAGCTCCCCTGCCTCGCGCACGGCATCGACCGGCTGTGTCCCCAAGATCAGCGAATGTCCGGTATCTAAGCACATACGCATATGGGGGTCGTTGAACGACCGCACAAACGCGCTGATTTCATGCGGACGGGCGAGCGAATGCGCCGCAAACGGCATATTCTCCAAGCAAATGACCACATCCTCGCGTTTTGCGACCTCTAAGAGCCTTTCAAAAAAGTCATGGTTCATCGACTGAAACGCCGCACTGTCCGGCTCGGCATTCGGGCCAAACGGCATGATGGGATGGATGACGAAATGGCGGCAGCCTAACAAGTGTGTCCCACGAATGGACTTCGCCATCTTTTCAAAGCGTTCCGCGCGCTCCTCCTCGGTCGCATCCTGCGGCGGATAGCGCCAGGGACCATGAACCTGATAAATCTCAATGCCGGCTTCCCTAGCGGCGGCACGGTGGTCGGCAAGCGTTTTTTCAAACTCCTGTTCACCCAACGTAAAGAGCGATGCTTCGGTATCTACGAAATGCTGATAGTCAACCGCCTCATAGCCATGCTCCTTCATGGCATGGAAGCCGGCAAGAATCTCTGAAAGCTCCGGCGTGGTAGGAGAAAAATACGCCGATGCCTCAATTCCGATTTTTCGCATTGTGATTACTCCCTTCGATAAGCGAAACGATTTATCTATATTTTTTTGCGATAGCTTACTTTGACTTGCGTTCTTTTCCGAATTTCCAGAAAGGAGCAATGCCCAAGCACACTAACACTCCGGCAACAGAGACAACAAACCAAACAAGGATGGTTCCCTTCCAGCCGAAGCGCTGGGAGAGCGCCGCAAAGCCATAGGTCGAAAGTGCCGAGCCGATATAGGTGGCAAAATTCAACACGCCGGAAACGGTGGAGGTGTGCCCGGTTTCCTTAAAGCGACCGGGGACGACGCAGACGAGAAGCCAGTTGATACCGTGCATACAGCCGGTGATGAGCATGGTACAAACGACCGACAGCACTGGATTTGCACCGGAAAACAGTGCCAAAATGCCGGAAGCAAGCGATGCCACGATAAACAGATAGCCGGCAAGATGCGGTTCGTTCGGAACGAATTTATTAAACAGTACACGGCTGAGGGTGAAGCTGAAAATACTGAAGATGGGTAAGATCACCCCGGTCAAGATGGATATCGCTGTACCCAGTGCGAAGGTTTCGCCGATATAGGAGGGCATCCAGGTCGTGACGCCATCGCGCAGAGAGCCTTGGAGTGCGATAGCAATAAACATAAAGGTCAGCACCGGGATAAACGGCGTGAGCTTCATGGTATATACCGGTTTTTCCGGCGTTTCTGCTGCTTTTGCTGCTTGGGGGGTAACGGCTGTTGCTCCGATTTTCTTCTCGATCGCACCTATGCCGAACATGACCACGAGCGCTCCCAGTAATCCCAGAGCGGCACAGAAGAAAAAGAAGGTTTTCCAATTGGATAAAGCGATGAACAGGGGGGCAATCAGATAGATCACGATTGTACCTAACGAGCTACCCCAGGAAACGACCACGGTGGCGCGCACATAGTCCGCCTCCGACAGATAGCCGGTGAGCAGCTTGACGATCGGCGGCCACATGAGTGCCTGCCCGAAGCCGTTGATACACCAGATCACAAGCATATAGTAGGGGCTCGGCTTCAAGGGAAGCAGAATGTTCATGGAGGATGCCAAAAGGAGTCCGGCAATCATCAAATAGCGCGGGCGCACATGGTCACCCAAATAGCCGCTGATGAGCTGTCCCACACCATAGGTGATGAAAAGTCCGGTCACGGCAAGCGACACCATGCCCTTGGACAGTCCTTCGGCGCGGACGATCTCCGAAACGACGGCTGCGTAGTTGATACGGGTCACATAGCTGGTAAAATAGACAAGAGCGCAGAGATAGGACAAAATGCGGATGGTTTTTTTATCGGTCAACGGCAGAGCGAGTCCGGTATTGACCGAAGGTTTTGTGGTATTCATAAAAGAGCTTCCTGTTCGTTTGGTTATATTTGTTATGCAAGAATATTTTCGCCCGGAAGCAGCTTGGTCGGCTGTCCATCGGCTGTCACCCACACCGGGATGCTGGAGGGATTATAAACCGTGTATCCGTCTACACCCACCATAAGTGAACGGGAAGCGCAGATATAATCGTATATTTCGATATTGGTGGCATACCACACCTCTGTGTGTCCGGCGGCATGGGCGCAGAAGCTCTCCATCAAGCCCCAGTTGTTTTCACGGTCGAACTCATAGCTGTGTCCCCAGACATACATGACCTGATGGCGCGGTTGACGGGCAGAATTGGCAAGCAGAGCGTCAAACAGCTTGTTTAGATCGCCGCCGTTGTGGTGGCAGGTGGGATTCCAGCGCATGAAATCCTCCGGCAGTCCAAAGCCGCCGGTCGCACCCACGGTACGGCTATACTGCATTCCACAGGCCCGGAACAGCGTGATGGCGTGGGCAGAACAGTCGCCATAGGGATAGGACATTCCACGCACGGTATAGCCGCAGGCCTTTTCCAGGGCACGGCGATCCTCTAAGATCTCGTTGATCAGCACACTGTCCGGTGTGACACTGGGAAACGGATGAGTGAACGTATGGCAGGACACCTCATGCCCCTTATACAGCTCACGCACCTCCTCGGCGGTCACATGACTGCCATCGGTATCCGAAAGATGGACAGAGTTTAAGTGAAACGTACCGCGAATGCCGTTTTGATTGAATATCTCGACAAGTCGCTTGTCGTAGGAACAGCCGTCATCGTAGCTCATGGTGAGAGCGGCCTGCTTTCCTTCCGGAAAGAGGTTGGCAAAAATACGCATGGAGAAAAATCCCTTTCGTTTTTATTATATGAGTGTATTATACAACTGCTCGACGGAAAAGTCAATCACTTTTGAGATTTTGTGAGGATAAACTATCCCGAATATGCAATTCTTCTGCCAAACGCATATATTGCTCGGAAGAAAGTGCTTCGCCACGCACCGTTTCCGGAACGGAGAGCGTATCGGCAATACACTTGCCAAGCGAGGCTTTGTCAAAAGCGGCAAGCGGCGCCATGGTCGAAAGCGCGTTGACCAATGTCTTTCGGCGCATGGAGAAGCCGGCACGAATGACGGCAGAGGTCGCCTGTATCTGTTCAGGTGTGTATCGCACCGGATGGTATAGCTGCAAGCGCACGATGGCGCTATCGACCTTAGGACGCGGATAGAAGCAGCCGGAGGGGACGGTAAAAAGGCGTTTGGTCTGTCCGTACAGACCAAGCACCGCCGTAATGCTTCCGTATTCGGCAGAGCCGGGGGCCGCAGTCAGACGTGTAGCGACCTCCTTCTGCACCATGACGGTGATGAAATCGAAGTCGGCATACGATTCGACTAAGCGCATAAGGATCGGTGTTGTGATGTAATACGGAAGGTTCGCGCACACCGAAACCGGCAGCGTCTGTCCGTTTTTGCCGACACGCCGCGGTTCTAACAGAGCCGCAAGGTCGGTTTCCATGATATCGCCGAACACGACCTCGGCGTTGTCATAGGGGGCAAGCGATTCGGCTAACACCGGGCGAAGGGACTCATCGATCTCGACCGCTACCACGCGTTCGAAGCGTTTAGCAAGCTCACCGGTCAGAATGCCGGCGCCGGGACCGATCTCAAGAATGAGTGTCGGGATCCTTTCGCCGTTTTCGGGCGTTGGGTCACAGGTGCATTCGGCGGCAATGCGGCGAGGAATTTTGACGTCCTGCAAAAAGTTCTGTCCGTATTTTTTCTGAAAATGAAAGCCATGCTTTTCAAGTAATTCTGACATGATTCCTCCCTATGGTAAAGGGGGCTGTAAAATGCTTTACAGCCCCCCTGTATATGTGCTATACGTTTGAATTATTCAGCATCTGCCGCAGCATTCTCTTCTTCGGCGGCATCGTCGGTCGCATCGACCACTTCATCCTCCGGCAGATATTTGTGATAGTTCTTCTGCGCCAGCTTGGTGAAGTTCCATGCGCCGAACATATCCGATTTGATCTTGGACAGGTCACGGGAAGCATACACATCCACGTTGCAGAACAGCGGCATGATCGGTGCTTTATCGAGAAGCAGCGTTTCGGCGCGGTGCATAGCATCGGCACGGTCAGCGTTGTTCATAGCCAAAACGATCTCATCGCAAACGGCATCGTATTCTTCATCGGCAAAGCCGGTAAGACTGGTCGTGGTGTAGGTGAGCTTATCGACCGACAGGTCAACGGCGGCACCGCTGTAGTTGGTCGCAAAGCCGACTAACATACCATAGGCATCCGGTGTGACACACTGGAAGTCCATACCGACAATGCGGTTGGTGCCGGTGGTCAGGGTCTTGCCGGAAACGAGCTTAGTCATGTACAGAGCGGTCTTGGCTTCCGTCTTGACGGTAAAGCCCAAGTCCTTCCAGACGCTCTTGCAGTATTCGGCGATATCGCGCTCATAAGCACGATCCTTGTTGTATTCCAATGTAATGGAGCCTTTCTTCACGCCGGCATCGGCAAGCAAGCTCTTTGCCGTCTCCATATCGCCGGTCTTGACGAACTGATTGCCGTTTTCCTTGCGGAATTCGGTCTTTTCGGTGGTATCATCAATGCCGAACGGGATAAGACCCTCTGCCGCCTTGGTTTTGCGACCGGTCAGAGAATTGATATGGTCACGGTCTAACGCAACAGACAGAGCCTTGCGCACGCGGGCATCCGCAAACAGCTCGCTGGTGGTATCGAAGAAATAGGTATAAACAGACGGGATAGCGTCCTGCTCGACCTTGCCTGCGCCCGTGATGGTCTCGGTCTTGGCTTCGCTGAGGTTGATGTAGAAAATTTCCTTATTCTTATAACGCTCCAACTGGTCATCGGCACTGGAGCCTTCCGAGAACAGTGTAATGAGCTGATAAGGCGTAACGACCTTATCCACCGGGTTATCCTCCGAGGCGCTGACATTGTTGTAGTGCAGATTACGTTCCAACTCCATGGACTTGTTGGAGAGCTTTTTATACTTGAAAGCACCGTTGGTCAAGGGCAGACCTAAGGTCGAAGAAGCGTCCCAGAGATAATCGATGTTTTCGGGATCATCGAACTTGGTTGCATTGTCCTCGCGAAGCGGCACAAGAGCCGGGCTTGCAAGGCGGCGCAGGAAATATTCGACGTTGGTGAAATCCTTCTCAAAGGCGATCTGAAGAACATTATCCTTGATCGCGCACACGCCTAAATCGTTGACCGAGCAAAGACCCTCTTTGACATTTTTCGCGTTCTTGATGGGGTATAAGAGGGAAGCGGCGGAATGCTCGCTTTCCGGTGCAAGAAGTCTCTGCCATGCATAAACAAAATCATCGGCATCTACAATAATACCATCGCTCCAGCGGCTGGTCTTTAAGGAGATCTCCAATTTTAAAGTATTATCGCGCGGATCGACATAGTATTCCATCTCATCAGCCAAAGCCTTCTTTAGCTCACCCTTGGCATTCATGGAATATAAGCCCTCATACAGAAGTCCGAACAGCTTCGCATTGTCCGCCGTGCCATACATAGCCTCCGTCGGGTCCAGATTGGTGGGGAATGCGCTCAGATACATCTGAACGATCGCACCCTTGTCGTCATCGTCTTTTTTGCCGCAGCCGGTGAAGGTGAACAGGCTGAACACCATCAGAAGGGCTAATGTAAGAGCGAAGATTTTTTTCATAGTTGACAGTCGCCTCCAAAAAAATTTCCGTACCGCTGTCCGGGCATTGCCGCATAAATGCAGACAAGACCGTCAGCATACTCATAGTTCATTCTATATTATAGCATTAAATCGTGTCAGAATCAATCGATTTTTTCGGAAATCTCACTTTTTCCCGGTTTGCACAAAAAAATCATCAAATTTTATGCACATTGTACAAAAGAAACCGATCCTTTTTCGCATTTGGCATAAGTAGATCGGTCTTTGAATAGGATGAAACACAAAGCAAGACCCTTTTTGACCAAGTTACAAAGAGAAAGGTATGGGAACAGTACATGACGGATATCTGTAAGCCGGAGGGCGCCAAGCTTGATACGCCCGAAAACCGTGAACACACTTCTTCGCTTTCCGCTCTTGAATATGCCATGAACACCGGGAGCATTTTAGAGGGCCGCGCCGCCCTATGCGATAGTATGCACGACTTGATCGTAGAGGTCGGACCCTTTCGGGGTGTGATCCCACGCGCCGAAGCCGCCTACAGCATCGATGGCAGTGAGGTTCGCGATATCGCGATCATTACGCGCGTGGGCAAGCCGGTCTGCTTTAAGGTGATCGGCTTAGAGCGCACCGCAGACGGTGTACGTCCGATCCTGTCGCGCCGCGCCGCACAGCTTGAAAGCTACGAAAAATACATTTTGCACCGTAAGAGCGGCGATATCGTGGATGCACGCATCACGCACATCGAGCCGTTTGGCTGTTTTTGTGATATCGGCTGCGGCTTTATCGCGCTTTTGCCGGTGGACTGCATTTCCGTTTCACGCATTTCTCATCCCAAAGAGCGCTTCACCACCGGCGAACAGATCAAATGCGTCATCAAATCGAACGACCGGCAGACCGGGCACATCACGCTGACACACAAAGAGCTGCTCGGCACATGGGAAGAAAACGTCCGGCAGTTTTCGCCCGGCGAAACGGCGGCAGGCATCATTCGAAGCATCGAGCCGTATGGCATATTTGTCGAGTTAGCCCCCAATTTAGCTGGGCTTGCGGAATGGTGCGAGGGGGCGGAGGTCGGACACTGTGCGGCGGTATACATAAAAAGCATACTGCCCGAAAGGATGAAGATCAAGCTCGTCATCGTGGACAGTACGCTTCCGTGTCCGGCGCGAAAGGGAACGCCGGTATATTTTGAAACAGGGGAACACATCGATTTCTGGCGGTATTCGCCGGTCGGCTGTGAAAAAGAGGTCGTGACCTCCTTTGCCGAAGAAAGCCTGTGATCCGGGCGTCTCAGTGTGTCGTACAGACAAAAAAGTCCTTGACCCGTGCTACCACCTCGCGCATATCGCGAAGGGTCTGTCCCCGATAGGTGAAGGGGTCGCTGTTTACGCCGCAAGCCTCAAGGTCTAAGGCTTTTGCAATGTAAAGCGCACGGTAGAGATGATAGCGTTGGGTAACGATGACCGGTGCTTTCATCCCATACACCGTCTTGGCGCGGTATAGGCTGTCATAGGTAGAAAATCCGGCTGGATCCTCTAAGATACATTCCTCCGGCACACCATGGGAAACAAGATAGCTTTTCATGGCACTTACCTCATCATAGGTAGCCGACGCGCGGTCGCCGCTGACAAGAAGGGTATCCGAAATACCCTTTTCCCACAGCAACAGCGCATAGGCAAGCCGGTCGCGTAGCATATCGCTGGGTGAGCCATCCGGACGCAGCCCGGCACCCAGGACTAAAATGCAGTCTGCATTTTCGCATACAAGCGTTTCCGGCGTGTACACACGTGCCCGGACGGAATGTACTACATAGGCGTTGATGCAAGTCACACCGAGTGCAAGCACAAGTCCGATACAAAGGAACACAGCGCAAATGCTCGTGAGCCTTCGTTTGAAACTCATGCGTTTTCTCCTTCTTCTGCATACGGTGCAAGAAGCGACGCGGTATAGGAATAGCTTTCGGTAAGCGCCGCGGCAAAATCGTGCTCCGGCGCCACAAACCCCTCAATCGAAATATAGCCGCGATAGCCACTTTGCGCAAGCGCCCGGAAAAAGGCGCGATAGCCTGCCTCATCCCCATCCCCCGAAAAAGGAATCGAACGGTGCGACGTGGGGCTTGCCAAATGCACGTGACCGATCTGTGAAGCAAAGTCTGACACATCGACAGCCGTCTCCCCGGCAAGCGACATATGAAAATAATCACATAAAACGCCAACGCGTGGGTCATTTACCCGGGCGGCGATCTGAGAAGCCTCACGGCAGGAATTGATGAAATTGGTTTCGACACTTTGCAATTCCTCAATATTCAAATGCGTGTTGTATTTTTCAAGATACGGCACGACCTCTGTGCAGAGAAAATCGCAAAAGCTATATACGGCTTTTTCCCGGTCATAGCCCTCCGGCACACGGCGCATAAAGCCGCTGCCGAAGGCAATGCTCTGCAAGCCGAAAGCGGCATTTGCTTCAAAGGCACGTGCGATATATGCACGCACAGCCGGCAGGTCAAGCGACCCATCGAAAAATGCCCCCAAACCATTTTTGAAAAAGCCGTTGGCGGCGACCGGCTTTAGGGAAAGCGAACGCAAAAGTCGGGCATATTCCTCAAGCTCTGTATCGGTCTTTTCGGCCAATTCCGAAAAGCCGACCTCAACAAGCGAAAAGCCAGACAGGTGTGTTTGTTCTAACTTTTCCGGCGAAAAGCCGCTAATGCACAAAACAGGTTCCGGATGGACAAGAGAAAGAGCAGGCATTTTCAACATCCTTTCCATGATCGGTGTTATGTTGCTATCAGTATAGCATGACTGGAGGATAAAATCAAGCTGTTTGTGCGATTTTTAAAAGAAAACAAAAGAAATCGGGACGAGAATATTGTTCTTTTTTTGTAGAAAACTGTCTTGCCTTTTGCCGGAGGCTGTGCTAATATAAAAGTAGAATTATTCAGGAGCGGTAAGACTTCTGAAAAAATAAGGAGCGATAAAAATGTACGAAAAAAAGATCTTAGTCATGGGTGGAACCGGCGCGATGGGAATGTATCTGGTGCCACTG
>CAZAWG010000002.1:0-2407 GCA_964488785.1 uncultured Oscillospiraceae bacterium
GAAGGTTTCGGACGAAGAGTATAACCGAAAGGTGTCGGAGCTGATCGCGCAGGTCTATGTGATCAAGGCTAATTTTACCTCTCAGCTCTCCGTCTTTGAAAGTAGTATTATCAATTCCTATAAGGCTCTGCCGCCGGAGCAGCGCACAGCAGCTACCAAGGCACGTATTGTTTCTGAGAATATGGGCTATGTTGTCAGCATGGAAGCACAGTGCGATGCACAGATCAGTGCAGTAACCGCAGAGCTTTATGCTTTTCTTACATCGTGTGGAAAGGACACCTCACTTGTTGATTCCATTAATAGTGCCTATGCCAATGAAAAGGAATTGAAAAAGGCTTATTATATTAGTTTATACAAATAAAAAGATATACAGCACAGGAAGGAAGGAAACCCTATGAAAAAATTCAGACGTGCACTTGCAGCTCTGCTTGTCTTTCTAATGGTCATGCAGCCGGTGGCATTTGCAGCAAGCGTTACCGAATTTCTCGATTTTCCGAGCGACTGGTCGAAGGATGCAATGACGGCAGCTGTGGAAAACGGGCTTTATATCGGTAACGAGAGCAAGCTGATCCAGCCCGGAAAGGCACTGACCCGTGCAGAGTTAGCTGCCTTTATCACGCGTGCCTTTGGCGCGACCAGGAAAGCAGATATCTCCATGTTGACCGACGTTTCGGAAACAGATTGGTTTTACGAGCCGGTCGCCAAGGCTTACCAGATGGGCGCCTTGACGGGTACGAGCGATACGACCTTTGATCCGAACGCTTACATAACCAGAGAACAGGTGTTTCTTGTTCTTGCCAGAATTTTGTGCATCTCTGACACCGATGACAAGGCTTTGACACGTTTCACGGATGCTGCCGATATCAGCTCCTGGGCGAAAAATGGCATCATCGGTCTTGTGTCCAAGGGATATGTAAACGGCTATCCAAACGGTTCGTTCCGTCCGAAGGATAACATCTCCCGTGCAGAGCTTGCTCAGGTGTTCTATAACATCTTCAAGACCTATATCGATCAGCCTGGCTACTATTCGAATAAGATGGTTGCCTCGGAAGGCTCGATCATGATTCGCGTGCCGGGTGTGCATCTGGAAAACACAACGGTCAACGGCGATGTCGTTATCGCAGACGGTGTTGCAGACGGCGATTTTGATATCACGACTGTAACGGTCAATGGTCGCGTGCTGGCTCGTGGTGGTGAAGGTAAGGTCACCTTTAAAAATGTGACCATGAACGGCTCTGTCGTGGTTTACAATAGAAACGGAATCGTCAACTTCAACAACTATCGTACAGAGGCTCCGTTTAAGAATCTGGAAGAGCTGACACCGGCGACCTTCTTAACAAGATCGACGGATACAAGCTTCTCCGGCGGCAGCTCCGGCGGTTCGACCACCAAATACTATACAATCACGTTCTACGCAGCGGATGGAACCACCGTGTTCAAGTCGGACACCGTTCGTTCTGGCAAAACCGTGGATAAACCAAGCACTGCTCCGGCTAACGATGGCTATACCTTCCTGTACTGGTCAACGGCTAAGGAAGCTGCTGAAGGAGCTGAAAGACCGGAATTCGATTTCAGCACCAAGATCCACAAGGTTTACAAGCTGTATCCTGTGTATGGCAAAAACCCGACGGTTACGTTCTATGGTAAGGACGGAAATAAATTAGATGACCTCACAAAAACGATCACCTATAATACCGCAATAGACGCTCCGACGGCACCGACGGTTGAGGGCTACACCTTCAAGCACTGGGCGGAAACGCCGGATGGAACGGATGCATTTGACTTCACGGCAAAGTTGAAAGCAGATAAGAGTCTGTATGCCGTTTATACAGTCAACGAGTATACCGTTGTATTCCAAGACAAGGAAGGAAACACCTTCCACACAGAGAAAGTCAAATTCGGTGACAAAGTCGCAGAACCGGCTACAAAGCCGACGGCTCCTACGGACAAAAAGTTTGCACACTGGTCTTTAGAGGGCACGACCACTCCGGTCGCTTTCCCGTATGAGATCAAGGCCAATACCACGTTTGTTCCGAATTTTGTGGATGAAGATAAGGATATCTACACCATCACCCTGAAGATCCCGGACGAAACAGATCGCACGTTGACTGTGACCGAAGGCGACTTCATTGTCGGACTTCCTACGGATATCTCAAAAGCACATCATACCTTTGAAGGCTGGTTCACCGAAGAAAATGGTGCCGGCACCAAGGTGACGGATGGTACCTATAAGCCGACCGACTCCATGACTCTGTATGCATATCTGAAGCCGATCGAATATACAGTTACCTTCGTGGATGGTGCAACCGAAACCTTTACAAAGCATTATGATGAAAAGTTGACTGTTCCTGCCTATGCCGGAACCGCTCCTGACGGACAGCACTTCAAGCAGTGGAAGTCCGGCACG
>CAZAWG010000002.1:2507-20886 GCA_964488785.1 uncultured Oscillospiraceae bacterium
TCAACCCCGGCGATGAGTACACCGTTGTTGGTAACATCACCTTTACGGCTGAGTTCGAGGATGATGAAGTATTCTATACCGTAACCTTTACGGATGGTGCAACCGAAGTCTTTGCTAACAAGAAGAGTGGCGACAAGATCACGGTACCGGACTATGCCGGAACCGCTCCTGACGGACAGCACTTCAAGCAGTGGAAGTCCGGCACGACCACCGTCAACCCCGGCGATGAGTACACCGTTGTTGGTAACATCACCTTTACGGCTGAGTTTGAGGATGATGAAGTCATCTACACCGTAACCTTCTACAGCGAACCGAGTACGATCGAAGCTGCTGTTTCCGTACCCTATAACACCGTTATCCCCACGGCTTCCATTCCGGATCCCGGCGTTGAGCCTGGTTATGTCTTAGATGCTTCTGTTGCCGGTGTCTACAGCACGGCTCCGTATACCCATACGGTTGAAAACGGCTGGTGGGTCGTTGAGGGTGGCAAGTGGGTCGAATATGATCCGACAAAGCCTGTCACGGCAAACTTAAATGTGTACAACAACTCCAGAGAAGTACGCTTGACCATGCAGCTTCCGGAGAAATTGTATGCTTCGACCATCCCGCTTCACATGAACTATAATTCCACGGTTCGCGCTTTTGATACACTGAAGGATGCGATGTATACGCAGAGAGGCTCCCTCTCCAGTGCATTGGGAGGTATCCAGAAAACACTCTATGACAGCCTCAAGGCACGTGGCCTGATCACCGCTGATAACGAGATCAAAAATATTGATCGTCATATCAAGCTGGTGGATGTTTTAGGCGAATCCAACATCCGTACGATCATTGGTGAGGTCGTTTCAACAAGCGTTGACCGCGATGAGTCGGAACAGTATATCCGTGATTTTGTTTACACATATCCGACTAAATCTTCTGCGGATAAGGATAAAGCTGTTACGGCTATCAAGACTGCTTTTGAGGATATCTTAAAGAGCAGCAAGGCAACTGCTTTCGCAACTGCTGTAAAGCCGGTTTTAGTCGATGTTCTTTCGGCAGATGAAAACGATGCCTTTGCAAAAGCTCTCCTCAAGGATGCTATGAACGACGACAGAGAACTGGCAGAGAAGATCATGCTTCAGCTCTATGATGAGTCGCCCGCCTTCAGAACATCGATCCGCACCGCGCTTTCGGTTCCGGATACGATCACCGATGCTGTCTTACGCGGAATGCTTCAAACCTATATCAGCACGCCCGGCAGTGCCGGCTACGATCATGCAGCTGCTGTAGATGCGGCTATCGCACAGTTCGATGCAACCTCCGGCTTCAAGAAGAAAGCGGTAACACTGTATCTGGAGGATACTCTTGTTGCAAATGGAACGATCAATTCTTCCATTATCCGCACAATCCTGGAATTCACCGCAGGTACAGCGCATACAGCTCAGCTTGAAAGCATGATCAATAGTATCTTTGATAATCTCAGCACGGATATTATCGTTGAGCTTGCTGCTGACCTTGGTCAGACAACAGCCAGCGATCGAGTCAATGCTGTCAACACCTTTATCGATCAGCTTTGCCACAACGATACCGCAGATGTGACAGCAGACAATCTGTTCTTATATGAACCGATCTACAATATGCTCGACGCACACGGTTGGGACTTCTTTGAAGCAAAGCTTCCGGAGAGCGTCAAGAGCGTTCTTCCGATCACAAAGATAAAAGAATTGTATGAGCGTCATTACACGCCGTACGTGGATGCTATGAAATCGGCAATGGATTCGGCAGCACTTGGTACAGCTGGTTCGATCAGCACCGGCCTCACCATTCAGCTGAACCCGGTATCCGATCTCATGATTCCAATGTTCGACTTTGTAAAGGACATCAAGGGACGCGCGGAAACCAAGGCGGATGCTTCGACTCGCGCAAAGCTTGAGATATACTACGATTATTACAAGGATAATCCGTATAAGGATGCTTATGAGGAATTCTTAACAGCTGACAAGTGGCTCACTGGCTCCGATAATGGTTGGATGACAGAGACAAGCGGCTATAAGCTCAAGAGCATTATGGAATACTATGATGTGTTCTATGCGCTCATTGCAATTTCCGATGACATGGTACAGTGGTTCTATGACCCGTCGCACGTTTCGGAAGCAAACCGCGAAGCCGTCTTTGATGCAGCAGAGGATTACGTTCTGGATGTTGCAAACATCATCAATAATCACCTTGTTGATTTTGCAGCCAACGGAATTCCGCTAACGCTTAAAGAATTCTGCGAGAGCATTGAAACGGATCCGATATTGCTCGATTACCTGAAGAAGTTTGGTGTGGATGCATATCTGACCAAGCTCGAAGATAATGCAACTGCCGGTAAGGTATATGCGACGGCAAAGGATAAGGTATACGCACGCTTTAGCGCACGAATCGAAGCTTTACTGGATAAGTATGCTTCCTCAAAGTTCAACCGCTCCTATACCGATACAGAGTATGAGCAGATCAAGGAGCTGCTGTATGGTCTCTTTACAGGCGATACAAGTGCTGTCTACTCGGTCGATGATGTCTTTGACAAGTATTTCGATGGTCTTGAAACCAAAACCTTTAAGAGAGGCGACAACTTTATCACGTTTGAGAGAAAGTTCTTCTACGGGGTAGAGGCTTACTAATCGATCCGAACTATGCTTGCTGTGGCAGACAGGAAACTGTCTGCCACACTTTCATAAATAAAGAAAACAAGAGGTAGCTTATGAAAAACAACAGAATAGCCGTTTTGATTCTGGCAGCCCTTCTTTCAGCTTCGGCATTTGCCATGCAAACGTCGGCAAATGGACAGGTCGTCCCTATTTCGGCCGGAGCAATTGCATCTCCCGTTTCACTCGATGTGGCTTCGGCAGAAGTTCATTTTAGCGATATTCCGGAAGATGCACCGTATAAGGAGTCAGTCTATAAGCTTGTTAAGAATGGCGTGCTCAACGGATATCCGGATGGTACATTTCTGCCATATGGCAATTTGACGCGTGCTGAAATGTGCAAAATGATCAATCTCACCTGGGGCTATACCGATACGACGGGCGTGGAGCTGTTCCCGGATCTTGTTCCGAATGAATGGTATGTTCCGTATGTGTTAGCCGCACGTAAAGCCGGCTACATCATCGGCGACGATAATGGAAACTTCCGTCCTAATGACAACATCAGTCGCGAAGAGGTCTGCACCATCCTGTACCGCTTGATCGGACCGTATGAGCTGCTTTCTGTACCGGAAGTGACGGATGAAATATCGGATTGGGCGAAAACGGCGGTTATGGCAGTGCTTAACGGCGGCATTATGAAGATCGAGGAAGGCGCTACCTTCCGCGCAACTGTACCGATCCGCCGCTTTGAGCTTGCTGAGGCTATTGCACCCTATTCGGTAAGACCGGCAGCTGCAACGTGTACGGTAACGTTTTCGGATGGTGAGACTGTTTCGACAAGACAAGTCGAGATTGGAAAAGCTCTTGCTGAATATCCGGTTGGTGTTCATGCACCGACAGGCTACGAATTTGCCGGTTGGTCTCTGGAAAACGATGGTGACGCGACATCGCTCCTGCAGGCAGATCATATGTTTTTAAACGATGTGACGGTGTACGCGGTTTATCGCCGCAAGATCTTTACAGTGCGGTTTATGGTGGATAATACCATCGTTATCTCTTCCCAAAATGTTGCTTACGGTGAATTTTCAGAGGTTCCGTATGCACCGAGTAAGACCGGCTATGTCTTTAAAGGCTGGACGTTGGATGGAAAAAATGTTGTTGATGCGGAAAACCATGAAGTGGTAGAGTCCGTTACCTTCAACGCAGTCTTTGAAAAGCAGACAACCGGCGGCTCAACTGGCGGCACGACCGGTGGCTCAACCGGCGGCACAACCGGTGGTACAACCGGCGGCTCAACTGGCGGCACAACCGGTGGTACAACCGGCGGTACAACCGGCGGCACGACCGGCGGCACGACCGGCGGTACAACTGGTGGTGAAACCGGCGGTACGACTGGCGGTGAAACCGGCGACTCCGGTAAGGATGACGAAGACGATCCGCCTGTTGTGACGATCTATTATTCTGTCAAATTTAAGGCGAATGGAAAGCAGATCGAAAAGCAAAACATTGAAGAGGGTGAATATGCATCGCTTCCGGAGGAGCCGGAGGCCGATGGTATGGTCTTTTCGCATTGGTCACTTGAGGAAAATGGCGATTCCGTAGACGTTGAATCGTATAAGATCACCGAGGATACGGTATTTTATGCTGTGTTCATCATGGATGAATCCAATCCGAACGACCCGGAGGTATTGGCTGCATTGGAAAGTGCGATCCCAAAGATCAAGGGAACCAAGTTCAGTAACAGCACGCAGCGCAATGCAAGAAACGCCATGGCAAACACAATGTCTGCTGTTTTGGCAGATGCGATGGATGGACAGTATGTCGATTCAGCCTATGTTAAAAAGCAATATGCAGAGGAGATCGCCGAGGTTGAGTCTCTGTTAAAGAGCCTTGAAGATGTATTGCAGAATGATTTTATGATCTCTATCCGTAATCGTATCACCGAGGCGGAATTTGAGATTCTGACCGATTATTTCTTAGACGAAAGCACCAAGGATAAATTCCTTGGGGACTTATGAGCAACTAAAAAAGAAGGACCGCAACCAGTGTATACTGCTTGCGGTCTTTCTGAATAAAAACTCCTTTAATCTTCACTTAGATTTAACGTATGCCCCATATAATTAAAAATGAAAATATGGAATGCCGATAGAGAATAAAAGAGTTGAAATGATGGGCTTTTGAGGGGATCAATCGCTATGAGCATAAATATAATCTGAATAGACAACAATACCGATGCTTTATCGACCGGTTGCCGCATTATATGGAACCGGATGCATACAACCATCGCTGAAAGCCTGCATTATCAGGCGTTTTTGACGATATTCTTTCAAATAGTGCCAAAGAGTACACCATAACGCGCCTCAAGACTGTTGAGCCTGGCCTGCTGCTTGAGCTAACCTACAGCATGCCCCTGCGAGAGGTGCGCAGCGACAAGAAACGGATCGATGAACAGCACTGCCACAACGGAAGCCTGAATATCACACATTCGGTTGCGCCGAATGTCATCAAGCGAGGAAACATACATGAACAAGCTATTATCTTTATTACTTGCGACCGGCATGACGTGTGCGCTGTTTGCCTGCACACCGGCATCCAAGATGGTTTCGGTGGAGCTAAACGGCGAAGCATTGGTCTTTGACACGGCACCGCAGCTTGTGGACAGGCGGGTGTTAGTTCCGCTATGCACGAGCCTTGAGAGCCTTGACATTTATGTCAAATGGGACGAAGAAACCGAGACTGTCTCGGCACGCAAGGGAAATAAAACCGTGACCTTTACAATGGCTTCGCCGGTGTTGATATTGGACACGGGAAAAATCGATGCGGATGGAAATCCCATCACGGAAGAAGTGAAGTTAGATGTTCCGGCACAGTGGATATCGGGACAGCCGTTCGTGCCGCTTCGTGCGGTGGCTGAAAGCCTGAATGTAGCTGTGGACTGGGATGGATCAACCCAGACGGTTCTATTAGGCACAAGTAAGAAGGATGATGCCCGGATGGAAAACATCGGAAGTATTGATCTTTCGACCCTGACCTATACCGGGGATGGCACCGAGATCAAGGGCGACCGGGTATACATCACCTCGGGCGGCGATTATACGCTTTCCGGCTCGTTTTCCGGCGGAGTTACTGTCTCGACAGACGAAAAGGTCAAGCTGCGCTTAAATGGCGTTTCGCTTACAGCCACAGATGAGCCATGTATCTATTTTGAAAAAGCCGATAAGGCGTATATCACCATCTCCGAGAATACCGAGAACCGATTAACAAGTGCTTGCGACAGTGCGGCAGTGTATTCGAAGGAGGATTTAGCGATCAGCGGCGGTGGGATGCTTTCTGTGACGGCGAAGGCTGGGCACGCCATCAAAGCCTCGGATGATCTGACCATTGAAGAGGGAACGCTGGTTTTAGAAGCGGCGAAGGATGGCATTCATGTCAACGATACCTTCCGCATGACCGGCGGCTCGGTGAAGATCGTGGCGGAGGGGGATGGGATCGATTCAGAATCCATTGTTGCCATCGAGGGTGGAATGCTTGATATACAAACGACCGGGAAGCCGGTCACCGGCACACAAAAGGACACGCCGAACGACCAGCAGCTTCCCATGGAGCAGAACACCGAAGTGACCTTTGCTTCTTCTACCAAGGGGATAAGCGCCGAATGGTTTATTTGCATTCATGGGGGAGAGATCACGGTGAAGGCGGCTTCCCACGCCATCCACTGTGCGGATGAGATCGAGCTGACCGGTGGAATGCTCACGCTTTCCTCGGACTATGAAAAGGGGATCTCCGCACATGGAAATATGACGATCTCCGGGGCAGATACCGTGATCGATGTGCTGAAATCGACTGAAGGCATTGAGAGCAAAAACATTTTGACTGTCAACGATGGAACGATCTCCATTTTCGCTTCGGATGATGCTATCAACGCGACCGGTGGAAATGCCGGAAACGATGTGGGGGGTCCCGGCGGTATGGGCGGTCATCGTGGTGGGCGTCCGGAGGGCCCGCCACAGGCCGAAAAGACACAACTCGCTCAAAACCGCCGTGGGGAACAGTCCTTCCCACCTCCCGACGAAGCCCACGGTGAGGGTAGCAAGCGTGACGACCGAAAGCCGAAGCCGGAAGGGGCGGCATGGGGCGAAAATGGGAACACACCACCCGATTTTCCCAAAGAAGATAGACCCGAAATGCCGGAAATGCCGGAAATGCCCGAGATGCCGGGTGATAATGGTAAGCATACCCACGTACCGGGCGGCATGGGGCAAAGCCCGGACGGAAGGGGACGCTACAAGGATTGTCTTGTGATCAACGGAGGCACACTGTCGCTGTGCGCCGGGGATGATTGTCTGGATTCGAATGGAAATCTGAGCGTGAATGGCGGCACGGTCTTTGCCGCCAAAGCGACCGGTACGGTCACCGGCTTTGAAAGTGTGCTTGATCCGGATGGAACAATCACCATCGGTGAAAAGGCGGTGCTTATTCTTGCGACCGGACGTGCCGACCGACCGGTATTGTCCTTAACGCAGAGATCGCTTTCTGTGTCGCTTGAAAAGGAGCATATGGCCGGTGACACCATCGTTTTGAAGGATGAAAACGGAAATGAGTTGTATACTTACACGCCGCCGACAGGATACCGGTACGTATTTATGGCCTCCCCGGTGTTCGAGAGTGGAAAAATGTATACGTTGACGGCAGGCGATGAAACGCACAGCGTTTCGATGGGGGCATAAAGGCTTGAGGGGAGACTACTGTGTGTAGTCTCCCCTCGATGCTTTATAGCGCATCCTCGCGAATGACCTGTGTCACATCGTTGGAATGGCAGATGTTGTACATATAGCGTTTGTCAAGCTTACTGTTGTCGCAGAGGTAAAAGGCTTTTGCGGTGTTGCGCAGCATGGCGCGCTTGACGGTGGCTTCTTCGATGGAGGAATCGGTGATATAGCCGTCGTTTGTGTAGCCGCGGCTGGAAAAAAAGAACAGATCGGCGTTGATGTTGGAGATAAAGCTCTCGGTTCCATGTCCCACATAGGCTATGGAATGCGCAAGCAAAAGCCCCCCGGTGCAGTAATTCTTGATGTTTTCTTCCCCTAACCGCATAGAGGTCTTGGGACTGTTGGTGATCACGACCAGATCGTTGAATTTCTTCAAAAAGGGGACTAAGTGCGCCGCCGTTGAGGAGGCATCCAAAAAGATCACATCGCCATCGTGTATGTACTGCATGGCTTTTTGTGCAAGAAGCCGCTTGGGTGCGCTGTTTTGATCCTCGCGCAGCATGAGGGGGATCTCGTTTTCGGCACTCTGGCGCAAAACCACGCCGCCGTGTGTGCGCGTGACCTTGCCCTGTTCTTCAAGAATGCTTAAGTCGCGCCGCACGGTCGGAGCGCTGACGTATAACAGGCGCGCCAGCTTTGCAACGCTGATGCTTTTGTCCCGTTCGAGAATATCGAGTATTTCTTTTTGCCGTTCGACTGTGAATAGCATAGTGTCTTTTTCCTTTTTTGTTTCTTTGTGATCGAAAGTGATCGCTTTGACCGATTATTTTTCATTTATGCCGCCGCATATTGCTTTTTGCTTTCGTTTCTATTATAATAACACAAAAGAATAAAAAAGTAAAGGTGTTTTATATGAAAACAGTAAAATCAGCCAATCTTCATGCAGTTCTTGATCTGCGCTATGAGGACACGCCGCTTGCCGAATGTGCCGACGATGAGGTGCTTGTTCGCGTACAGAGCTGCGGCATTTGCGGTAGCGATCTTGGTCGCGTTTACGGCAAGGGAACGTATCATTTTCCCACCATCATCGGACATGAGTTTTCGGGTATTGTCAAGCATGACCCCAAAGGGGAGCTTACCGGCAAGCCGGTGGTCATTTTCCCGCTCATTCCGTGCTTTACCTGCGACAACTGCAAGGAAGAAAGCTATGCGACCTGCTCCCATTACGACTATTACGGCTCTCGCCGCGATGGCGGCATGACCCAGGCACTCCCCATCAAGCGCTGGAACGTGCTTGTCATGCCGGAGGGGCTTGGCTTTGATGAGGGTGCTATGTGCGAGCCGGTATCGGTGGCACGTCACGCTGTGCGCAAGCTGGGCATTCAGCCGGGCGACCATGTATTCATTTCCGGCGCCGGTCCCATTGGACTCATTGCCGGACAGTGGGCAACGCTGTTTGGTGCAGAGCGTGTGTATTACATCGATGTGGACGAGCGGAAGTTAGAATTTGCCAAGACACTCGGCTTCTATGCCTATGAAAAGGGCGTTCAGGTCGACCGTGCGCTTGAGGGGACAGGCTATTCGAATGCTCTTGAGACTTGCCTTGAATGCGTTCGTCCGCATGGTAAGGTGGTATTCATGGGCAATCCCAGCGAGAGCGTGACCATGAGCCAGAACACATACTGGTACATCCTACGTAAGGAATTACACGTCGAGGGCACCTGGAATTCCTCCTTCAACGATAAAGAAAACGACTGGAAGGAAAGCCTTGCTGCCATGGCAGAAGGAAAGCTCAATGTGAAGCCGCTCATCACGCACACCTATCCGCTGTCTAAGTGCAACGAAGCCTTTGAAATGATGAAGGGGCGCAAGGAATTCTACAATAAGGTCATCTTAAAGCCGCAGGAGGAAAACTAAAATGCAGTTGCAGAAGAAAATATCGCCATCCATCATGTGTGCCGATTTCTTTGATTTGGAGTCGTGCATTGCTTCCTTTGAAGCGTGCGGCATTGAGCTGATACACGTAGATATCATGGACGGCTCGTTTGTTCCGAATTTCACGTTAGGCACGGATTTTGTCAAAAAGCTCAAGCAGAGAACGGATATTCCGCTTGATATCCATTTCATGATCAATGACCCGGAAAGCAAGCTCGAATGGTTTGCTTTCGGCGAAAACGACTATGTGAGCGTGCATTATGAAGCGACCAAGCACCTGCATAAGGCTGTGGCGGCCATCCGTGAGAGAGGTGCGCGTGCTATGGTGGCCATCAATCCGGGCACGCCGATCCATGCCTTAGATAGTGTGCTTGATGACATCGATGCGATATTAGTGATGACGGTCAATCCCGGCTTTGCCGGACAGAAGCTGGTGCGTTCGACCTTGAAAAAAATCAAGGAGTTACGTAGCTATCTCGATCAGAATGGCTATGAGCATATCGAGATCGAGGTGGACGGAAACGTAAGCTTTGAAAATGCTGTGCTTATGAATGAAGCCGGTGCAAACATCTTTGTCGCCGGAACCTCTAGCATTTTCGCGCCGCCGTCGCTCGAAGAAAATACCAAAAAGCTTCGCGTTCTGCTTAAAGCGTGAAGCAAAACGGGGACTTTCGCAAAAGGGAAAGTCTCCGTTCTTTTTTTGTATACAGATGCGCGTCTATGGCAGTCTCCGCGTCTCTCAGTCCTCCTCTGTATCCTCGACCGGGGCTTTCTCCAACCATTTTTCGCGGTATTTGGCAGGCGTAATGCCGAATTTTTCGGTAAAGCGGCTGTAGAACCAGGACACGTTCTGAAAACCGCATTCATAGCAGATATCCGTTGCGCCCAAGTCACTGGACAGGAAAAGTCCGGCGGCATACGACAGCCGCAGATCGTTGACATATTCCGAGGGGGTCACGCCATAATAATGCTTTAAGGAGCGTGAAGCGTGTTCGCGCGACATTCCGGCAAGCTCAAAAAAGCGATTCTTTCCGCGGATAAAGTTTTTGGGCATACGCATTTTTTCATACGCGTTTTCCAACCAGAAGGGGATATCGTTGGATTCCATGCGCAAGGGGGCTTCTCCGAAATAATTGGAAAAGATATCGGCTAACAGACTGCGCATTCGGAATTTCAAGCGTGTTTTGTCGGTGGGGGACACGGTGCCTAATTCCGCAAGCTTCATGTGTAACGATTGCGTTTCCTTGTCGGTCAGCTTGACCACCGGTGGCAGCTTTGCACTCAAAAGTGCTTTTCCCGGAAAGCCTTCGCCTAAATATTCGAACAAAAGCTTTAGGGTGCCTTCGGAAAAGGCTAAATTGACAAATTCAAAGGCACCGTCGTATTTCATGTAGTCATGCTCATCGTCCTTGCGGATGAAGATGAGATGGCCGCCGGTGACCGGCTCGGTCACGCCGTTGACATAGTGGAGTGCTTTGCCGGCAAGGGTCAGGAATATCTCATAGTATTCGTGACAATGCGGAACAAATCGCTCGGTGGTGCTTTTGACTAACCGATACCGGCATTCCGCTCCGGCATCCAGATGATATTTTGCTTGTAAACGCTTGACCATGGTATGCTCCTTTATTTGGATACTCGTTTTTTCTTCAATATCATAATACCATAAAACTTTTATCACGTCAACATATTGCAAAAAATTTTATTCTGGTGTATGATATGTTTGTATTCAAAAGCACAAAAGATGCTAATATAAGGAGGTCATACTATGACTTTTATCGAGCATAAGATTCGCATCACCTGCGAAAACATCCGTTCGCGCATCGAAACGCGAAACGAGTCGGTGCAGAAGCTGGAAATGGTCCGCTGCGGCTACAAGGCCGACAACGCCTCTCCTACAAGCGGCTATACTCCGTTCGAGGGTGGTTCGCCGATCCGCTTTAAAGCCGATGAACACGCATGGCTTCGCTTTTCAGTGGATATTCCGGAGACTGAAGGGGAGAGCAGCTATCTTCGCTTTACGACCGGGCGCGAGGGCGAGTGGGATTCACTTAATCCGCAGGGTATGGTGTTTGTGGATGGGGAGACGACCTGCACACAGGCCTTGGATGTCAACCATACGGAGGTTCTGGTCCCGGCCGGAAAGCACCAGATCACCGTGTATTTCTATGCCGGCATGATCGAGGGCGTGCTGTTTCCAAATGTTCGCGTGATTTCCAAAAACGATGAGGTGGAAAAGCTGTATTATGATTTAAGTGTTGCGTATAATGCCTTGCAATGCTTAGACCATGCTTCGCCGTTATATGCGACCGTGTGCAATGTGCTTGACAGAGCGTGTATGCTTGTGGATCTGCGCGATGGACGTTCGCCGGAATTCTATGCCAGTGTCAAGGAAACGCTTGCGTTCCTACAGAAGGAGTACTTTGAAGCTTTATGTGGCAGAGATACCGATTGTGAGATCGCGCTCATTGGGCACACCCACATCGATGTGGCGTGGCTGTGGACGTTGGCGCAGACCGCCGAAAAGGCGCAGCGTTCCTTCTCGACCGTCATTCAGTATATGGAAAAATATCCGGCGTATCGCTTCATGTCCAGTCAGCCTCAGCTATATGCCTATGTCAAGGAAAACGACCCGGAACTGTATGAAAAGATCAAAGCCCGCATTCGTGAGGGACGTTGGACACCGGAGGGCGCTATGTGGTTGGAATCCGACACCAACCTTGTCAGCGGCGAGAGCCTTGTTCGTCAGATCCTTTACGGAAAACGCTTCATGAAGGAAGAATTCGGTGTGGATAACCACATTTTATGGCTCCCGGACGTGTTCGGCTACAGTGCGGCTCTGCCGCAGATCTTGAAAAAGTGCGGCATTGATACTTTCTTCACCTCGAAGATCTCCTGGAACGAGACAGACAAGTTCCCGCGTGACAACTTTGTCTGGGAGGGCTTAGACGGAAGTACGGTTTTTGCTGCTTTTTCCGATAACTATGTAAAGACCTTGAATCCCGGTATGATCGTGGATGCGGTCAAAAAGCACATCGACAAGAAGTATTCCACCACACATATGTCCACCTTTGGCTTTGGCGATGGCGGCGGCGGACCGACAGCCGATATGCTCGAAAACTACGAACGTCTCCAAAAGGGACTTCCGGGTCTGCCGCGTGTGACCATGCGCGCCCCGGATGATACGTTGGCAGAGGTGTGCGCACAGTTCGAAAAGAATGCCTCCGAGCTGCGCTTCACGCCCAAATGGAGCGGTGAGCTGTATTTGGAGATGCACCGCGGCACCTACACCAGCCAGGCTGCCAATAAGAAGAACAACCGCAGATCGGAGCTACTCTATCAAAAGGCCGAGACAGCGGCTGCGACGGCACTAATGCTCACCGGTGCGCCGTATCCGACTGAGACGATCGATAAAAACTGGCACACCATTTTGAAGAACCAGTTCCATGACATCATTCCCGGCTCCTCCATCCATGAGGTATACGAGGTATCCGGAAAGGAATATGCAGAAGTGATCGCCGAGGGACAGGCGATGGTTGACACGGCACTCGATTCGATCTGTAAGAAGCTTTCGACCGAGGGAGGTGTGTTTGTCTATAATCCGACTCCCTTCGAAGCAAGCGGGTATGTGGCCTGTGACGGAAAAGCGGTGTATGCGGAAAGCATCCCACCGCATGGCTATGCAGTGGTTCCGGAAACATCGGTATGCGCACTGCGTGCCTTCGCCGATGAAAAGCACATTGAAAACGACTATCTGCGCGTGACCTTCGATGAGAAAATGAACATTTCCTCGATCTATGATAAGCGCTATGACCGTGAGCTGATTCAGCCCGGCGAAAGTGCAAACGTGTTCGAGGTGTTTGAGGATTATCCGCGTGAATACGATGCCTGGGAGATCACGGAATACTACAAGCAGAAAAAGTGGATCGTAGACGACGTGACCGCAATTGAGGTGGTCAATACGCCCACACGCGCCGGTATCAAGATCGAGCGCAAATACAGCCATTCGACCCTGACACAGCTTGTTTTCCTGTCGCCGGACAAGGCACTTGTCGAGTTCGAGACAGAGGTGGACTGGCACGAGGATCATGTCCTGCTAAAGACAGCGTTCCCACTTGCCATTCGTGCATCGCAGGCAACCTATGAAATTCAGTTTGGTCACTTAAAGCGCCCGACTCATCGCAATACCTCCTGGGATCAGGCAATGTTCGAGGTCAGTGCGCACAAGTGGGCGGATCTTTCCGAGGCGGACTATGGTGCGGCACTCTTAAATGACTGCAAATATGGCTACAGCTGCGAGGAGAATGTACTTACGCTGTCGCTTCTCAAGGCGGCGACCTATCCTGACCCTCAAGCCGATCGAGGGCACCACAGCTTTACCTATGCACTGTATCCCCACGCCGGCACGGTGGAAATGTCGGATACGGTGAAGATGGCATATCTACTCAATACGCCGATGTCGGCACGCGAGGTTGGTAAACAGAGCGGCACATTAGAGGCACGCTTTACGCCCATTCAGAGCGACACGGCAACAGCGGTCATTGACACCTTCAAGCGTGCGGAGGACGGCAACGGCTATATTGTCCGTTTGTACGACTGCGCAGGTCGCAAGGCAAAGGTGACGCTGGAAACAGGCTTTGCCGTAGAGAGTGCATATGAATGCGATATGCTTGAAAACAACGGCGAAAGCCTTATGGTCGAGGACGGAAAGGTATCGTTTGCATTAGGCAATTTTGAGGTCAAAACCATTCGTTTGATCGCAAAGTAGAAAAACAGATGTAAAGAGCGGTAAGGGTAGCCTTGCCGCTCTTTGTTATTTGAGGTACCGTTAAAATTAAATGATTATTCTTATGTTCTGCCCCAAAACGGTCATATATGAATGGTACTATTAAAATAATATATAACGAAAACGAATTCAGGGTGTGACTATGAAAAAACTGACTCTTGGAATATTGGCGCACGTGGATGCCGGAAAAACCACGCTGTCCGAGGCACTGCTCTATCTGTCCGGGCGTTTGCGCACACTGGGGCGCGTGGACAAGCGGGATGCCTTTTTGGACAATTTTGCCGTAGAGCGCGAACGCGGTATCACAGTGTTTTCCAAGCAGGCGGTATTTACAACGGAACACACAGCGGTCACGCTCATCGACACACCGGGACATTCGGATTTTTCGCCGGAAGCCGAGCGAACGCTATGCGTGTTGGATGCGGCGATCTTGGTCATCAGTGCTTCGGACGGCGTGAACGGCTACACACAGACGCTTTGGAAGCTGCTTGAACGGCATGGTATACCGGTATATATTTTTGTCAACAAGACCGATCTTGACTATGTGGGAAGATCGGTGCTGATGGCTGATCTGCGGCGAATGCTGTCGGGGGCGTGCATCGAAGCGGAGAAGTTAGGAAGCAACGATGAAACGGCTGAATGCGACGAGCATTTGGCGGATAAATACCTGTCCGGCGAAGCATTGACCGATGAGGATATCGCGTTTGCTGTGGGGAAACGGCATATTTTCCCAGTCTTTTTTGGCGCAGCACTCAAAACAGAGGGCGTTCCGGCACTGCTCACAGGACTGGCGCGCTGGCTTACAGCAAAAGAGTATCCGGATGCCTTTGGTGCGCGCGTGTACAAGATCACACACACCGAGCGCGGCGAGCGCTTGACCCATTTGAAGGTGACGGGTGGGGCACTTTGTGTGAAGGACGAATTGTCCGGTATCGATAAAGCCGGAAATGCGTGGCAGGAAAAGATCGATCAGATACGCATATATTCCGGCACACATTTTGATGTGGTCGGCGAGGCGAAAGCAGGCACGGTCTGCGCAGTGACCGGACTGTCCCATACGTCCTGTGGGGATGGATTAGGCTTCGAAAAGGAGGATTTCGCGCCGCTCTCCGAGCCGGTTCTTTATTATGAGGCACACATTCCGCAGGAATACAATGCGCACGACATCTATTTTGCACTCAAACGCATCGAGGAGGAAGAACCGGTATACCGGTTTACCTTGAATGAGCAGACACGGCTTCTGGGTGTGTCGGTCATGGGAGAGGTGCAATTGGAAATATTAGCGCGTCGCATGAGTGATGCCTTCGGCTTTGTGCCGACCTTTGAGGCGGGCCGTGTGCTGTATCGCGAAACGGTTGCGGACACGGTAGAAGGTGTGGGGCACTATGAGCCGTTACGGCATTACAGCGAGGTGCATCTGATCTTAGAGCCGGGCGAACGTGGAAGCGGTATGCGCTTTGAAACGGATGTGTCGGAAAATGAGCTGGCACGAAACTGGCAGAGGTTGATCCTAACGCATTTACACGAAAAAACGTATACCGGTATACTAACGGGTTCGCCGTTGACCGATGTTAAGATCACGGTGGTTGCCGGACGGGCACACAAGAAGCACACCGAAGGCGGCGATTTTCGCGAAGCGACCTATCGCGCTGTGCGACATGGACTGCGAAGCGCCGGATGTATCCTGTTAGAGCCATGGTATTCGTTTGAAATGACGCTTCCGACCGAGGGGGTCGGGCGCGCCATGAGCGACCTTTCGGCCATGGGAGCGCGTTTTTCGCCGCCGGATGCGGTTGCCGGGGAGGAATCCACCCTGCGCGGCAGCGCACCGGTTTCCGAGATACGCAATTATGCTGCCGTGCTTTCGGGCTATACCCGTGCCAAAGGGCGGCTGGCACTGTCGTTTGCCGGATACGATGTGTGTCACAATGCCGAAGAGGTCATCGAAGCAATCGGCTATGACCCGGATGCGGATATTGAAAACACCGCCGATTCGGTCTTTTGTGCCGGCGGCGCCGGCTTTGTGGTCCCCTGGGAGCAGGTCACCGAGCATATGCATATTGAAAGCGTGCTGCGCGCGTCTGCTGCCGCCGACCCGGAGGAACGGACGGTTGAACAGCGTGCGGCTGCCTATGTGGCCCGCGCCGCGACCGATGCGGAGCTGATGGCGATCTTTGAGCGCACCTACGGCAAGGTCAAGACCCGTTCATTTAATAGACCGGTATACAATCCGTCGGTTGGTGGACAAGCCAAAGAGGTTGCAAAAGCAAAGCCGGTCACGCCGACCTATTCCGGCCCCGAATATCTGTTAGTGGATGGATACAATATCATTTTTGCGTGGGATGAGCTGAAAAAGCTGGCAAACGACAGTCTTGAGCTTGCGCGTGAGGAGCTGATCCGCCGCCTTTGCAGTTATCAGGGTTACAGCGGCTGTGAGGTGATACTTGTGTTCGATGCCTATAAGGTTAAAAAGAACCCAGGTGAGGTAGAACGGTTCCGCAACATCAGTGTGGTCTACACGAAGGAAGCCGAAACCGCCGATACCTACATCGAACGTGTCAGCCATGAGCTTTCCAAAAAGCACCGCGTGCGCGTGGCGACCTCGGATGGCTCGGAGCAGCTCATCATCCTTGGAAGTGGGGCACTGCGTGTGCCGGCATCTGCGTTTCATAAGGAGTTGGTTGACGCAGAAAAGGCTATAGCCGCACTTGTCGTAAACGAATCTTAGTGGGGGGAGCGTATGCTGTATTTGGAAGCCTTTACCTTTCCGACAGAGGATCAGGAACACGCCTTTTTCATGAAAAAACGTGCCAATTGCTATTCGTCCTTTTATCCCTTTCAGATCCTTGGCGGACGCTTGGAGCGCTTGGATTTTGAGCCGATCACCATTTTGGCCGGTTCCAATGGGAGCGGTAAATCGACTGCTCTGGGCGTGATTGCGGAAAAACTGTGCCTTACGCGGCGAAGCCCCTATAATAAGACCGAATTCTATGCAGCTTATGTAGACCGGTGTACCGAGCATTGTGCGAAACATATACCGCCGCAGAGTGCGATATTGACCAGCGATGACGTGTTCGAGCATATGCTCGACCTGCGGCGTATCAACGATGGTGTGGATACGGAGCGCAGCGGCGTGGTGGAGGAATACTACCGTCTGCGCACAGAGGAATATTCGTATTTCACCTTAAAAAGCATGGAGCAGCTCGACACACTCAAAAAGCTGTCCGAGGCGCGGCGAAAAACGCGCTCAGCCTATACGCGTGCCCATCTTGCACCCAATGTGCGCACGCATTCCAATGGTGAAACGGCACTGCGCGTGTTCACCGAGGTCATACGCGATGGGGGATTATATCTGTTGGATGAGCCGGAAAACAGTCTGTCACCCGAAAAGCAGTGCGTTCTGGCGGAATATCTCGAGGAATCGGCACGGTCGTTTGGGTGCCAATTCATTTTATCTACTCATTCGATTTTCTTACTTGCCATGAAGCGTGCCAAAATATATGATTTTGATGAACAGCCGGTGGATGTCAAGCCCTGGCAGGAGTTAAAGGTCACACAGGTATATCGTGACTTTTTTCGGCATCATGAGGGTGATTTTTTGGACTTTTCATAAAAAACAGAACTTCTGTTCGAAAAAACTCTTGACAAAATCGGACTTTTGTGGTATAATGTGTGCATAAAGATCAGAAAAACGTGCGACAATTCTGTCCGCACTTTTTTCTGACCCACAAAAGCGAACAAATGTTCAGTATTTGTCAAAGGAGGTCTATTGTGACAAACAGTTCTTTACGTTCGTTTGTTGAACGAGCTAAGGGTGTGCGGCGAAATGTGATCGAGAGATGCGCACAATGTCGTTTTGGGATCGATGAAAACGATGATTTTGTAACGGTTTCCGATACAGGGGAAAAGATCCATCGAAGCTGTTGGGAGGAATATGCCGCAGAAAATGCCGAGCAGTTCTTTGAACCGGAGCAAGCGTTCTAAAGGAGGTAAAAATATGGGAAGAAAAGCCATGATGGAAGTCGAGAAGCTGGAAAAAAGCATCGAAGAATACTTCGCTTTGTGCGACAGCATCAATGCGTCGGCAAGCGAGAAAAACGGGAAAAGGGAGGACAAGCTGAAAAAGCCGTATTCGCTGTCGGGACTGTTATGCTATTTGGAGCTTGCGCGGAGCGAATTCGAAAAGATGGCCAAGAGCCCACGCTACAAAAAGCTTATTTTGCGCACGCTTTTGCGCATCGAGGCATTCACGGAGGAAAATGCGCTGATCGGTGCGCTATCGGCGAGTGCAGCATCCGGCAGCTTAAAATACAATTTCGGTTGGGGACGTGCTGCCGAGCCAC
>CAZAWG010000003.1:0-18744 GCA_964488785.1 uncultured Oscillospiraceae bacterium
AACACAGGTGCGCTACGATAAGGATACAGGACTATAGAATGTTTGTAAAGGAGAGTTCTTATGAAAAAGAAAGTCGCCTTAGTCCTGACGCTTGCAACGCTTCTGACCTCCGGCTCGGCGTTTGCCCTTGAGTTAGAGAATGTGGAAAGCACAGCGGAAGCAACCGTCACAGCTCCGGTCGAAGCCGAGACAACGGCGGAAGCAGAGCTTCAGGCACTCACCATTACCCCCGGTAAGAACCTGTTTACCGGAACGGCTTCGCTCGTCACCTTCGACAACGAGAGCGATTTGGACATTTACAGCGACCATCATAACTTCAACACCATGACCATCGTGGAGAATCCGCAAGCCTATACCGGCGCCTCCATCGATGCCGACGGCTCGAAGGGAAAAATGGTCGAATTCCACCGCAATGCAAACCCCTCCGGTCATTGGGCCGGCTATGCCTACAAAGACGTCAAGTTTGACGGCGACAGAAAGTATTGGTTCACCTGGGACGAATACTGGGATATGGAAGGCGTTTCCACTCTATGGGCCGTTTTCACGGATTTCTACGCAAAGGGTCATTGGGATCTCGGTTTGAACCCCAACAACCATGGTAACCACTGGAGACGCTATGACTATGTTAATACGCCGGGTGCCGGAAGAACACTGTATATGCAGTCAAAAAGCTCCAATGTCAAGATCGAGAACGACCAGTCGCAGCCGACCGTTCCGACCAATCTGTACATCGATAACGTGGGTGTGTATCCTTACTACAAGGTCACCTATGTGTTAGACGATGCACCTGTCCGGAGCGAGCAGTTCCTGTTCAAGCCCGGCACGACAAAGAACGCCGTGGAAGCCATTGCGACCGAGTTTACCCCGGATAAGAGCGTGCTTCCGGAGGCCTTCTCGAAAAACGGCTATGTTTACAAGCCGCTTGGATGGGCTACTACCCCAAATGCGACTGAGCCGGAGGAGACCATCACGCTTAACGGCGAGGATATCGTTCTGTTCCCGGTATACGAGGCGGAACAGCGTTTGACGATCAGTGCCCAGGTCGCTTCCGCCACAGCCGACACACACGTTACGGTCCGTGCCATCGAGACAACAGCCAGCGGTGCGACCTTTAAGCAGTTCTTGGGCTGGGATTTTGGTTTTTCGGGCGCAAGAAGTGACTGGGAAGTCGGTGACACCGAGTTCGATATCATTTCTAGCGGCAGAAATGGTTCTGTCACGATCAAGGCGCAGTATTCTGACAATGTGGACTGCTATATCAGCGTCCAATTCGTTGGGGCGAAAATATGGAAACCCGGTTTAAACATTTTCACCGGTACCAAGGAAGACTTTGATTTTGAAGGCATTTCGAGTGAGCAGTTAGCCACGCTCTTCGAAGGAAAGCCTACGAATATTCTGGTGGACAACACCAACAAGAGCGGCTCGAACTATTCCAATAAGGCCATGATCATGAATGGCGGCAGTTATCCGAACCGTTTTCTGAATTACTTTGATGCGGCTATTGCCAACGACAGACCCCTCTATATCAGCTACGATTATTATGGAAGCTTTAACGAACACTGGCTCATGAAGAACTCCTCTTCGAGCACGGACTACTGTATGGTCAAGCTGCATGAACTGGGCTATAGGTCCTCCGACACCTGGAAGAGCCTTACGGTCGATAAGCTTGTCTCCACAGCAAAGAATACCGCAGATGTCCAGCGCATCGGCTTTGAGATCGGCAAGGGCAGCACCGAGGGTACGATCTACTACGATAATATCAATATCACTCCCTACTACCGGATCGACTATTATTCAGCAGATGGTAAAACCTGCCTGTATACTGACTATGCGTTGATCGATGAAAAGGGCGAATTCCTTAAGGAATATACCCCGAATCTGACATACGCACAGGCGGCGGCTGTTTCGACCTCCGTCAACGGCGACCGTGCCCTTACGGTTCCGCTTCAGCAGGACGATGTGACTCTGTATGCTCTCCCGGAAGCACCGGTGACCTTTATTGTGCAGGGCTATTACGTGAAGCAGCAGAAGGACGTTGTGCTTAGTGATGTAGGTGGCTCCTACACGGTCCTCACGCCGGATCAGATGGGCTTTGGGGACACCACGACTGTCCAGAAATTTGTGGCATGGGCTGATCAGGATGGAGAGCTGATCTTCCCGGGTGACGTTATTCCTGCTTCGAAATTTGATTCCTATAAGGGCAAGATCTATGAGCCGTATTGCTTCGATCGTACCATGCCTGCTACCGGCTTTTCCTATGAAGGTGCCGGAGTCAAGACCGGCGAAAAGATTGTTTACACTGAGGATATCGAGGACGAAGGCAGAAGCGTGTTCCATATGCACCAGTATGGCTCTACGTTTAATACCAATGAAAGTAAATGGATGAACGATGCTCGTGCGCATTTCCGTTGGGACAGCGGCGCCGGTGTGGATATCTTTAAGGCATCTGAGTATAACATCGTCCAGTATGCCTACAAGGTAAACAATGCAAAGAATGTTAAGGATTTATCCATCAAGCCGGAGGAACTGAAGCCGGAGGATCTTGTCGATGCCACCACTGCTCAAATGAACCTTTACTACTACACCGAGATGAGCGCCGACGGCTTCTACAACAAGGGCGAACACCGTGTGTCCGGCTATCCTATTCAGATCCAGTGCGATAACAAATATCACATTTACGAATGCGATATGTCTATCCCCTCCAACGGCAATGGCGTGGCATGGACAGACGGCACCGGCGGATACATCTGGGGCTTTGCGGTCGACCCGGCCAAGGTCTCCTATGCAGCCGATGTGTATATCGATTATATCCGTGTGTACCGCGATGGTCTGCTCACGGTCACCTATGATACCAATTCGCCGACCGGACTTGACGAGGATGTGGAATACAATGTCCCGGCCGATACCGGTCGCGGCGGCGGCGTCAAATACTATCTTAAAGGCGATAGACCCGTGCTTAAGGCAGAGGCCGCAAAGGAATGGGTATTCCTCGGCTGGTCGCTTTCCAGAGAGGATGCCGATAAAGGCATCGTGACGGATTATATTCCGCTTCTTGAGCGCCATGCAACGGTTTACGCTTCTTGGGGATACAACGATGGCGTGCCGGATGTCAGCGATACGATCAGTATGCGCAGCGACTATGCCAAGGGCGTTCGCTTCTCCTCGACGATCTCGGCGGATTCGCGCGATCTGGCAAGCGAATATGGCTATCTGATCGCCCGTGAGGACGTTTTGAACGAAAAAGGCGAAGAGCTGACCTTCCACTTCAATTCGGATACCGAAACGGTTACGACTACGGCTGGTAATAAGGCTCCCAAGCCGCTGTATGCCAAGGGCGTTGCATACAGTAAGGATACCGGAGTGGATTATCAGTATGCGCAGGATGATAGTGGTAATGTTACCTTTACAGCGGTCTGCATCAATGTTCCGGAGGAGCATTATGCAACAAGACTTGTAGCTCGTAGCTATATGAAATATGACGTGAATGGAAAAGCCGTCACGATGTACGGAACGACTAAAACGACCTCCCTCAAGGAAGCTGCCCAGACGATCAAGGACGCCGGTGGTCAGGACTATGAGGAGAACCGCGCATATGTCGATGAGATCTTAAGTAAATAAGCGTTTGATACAATACCCGGAGCGGGACGGTCGCAGACTTGCGGCTGTCCCACTCTTTTTTGTGTGTTCAAAGCCGCTTGCAAGGGAACAAAGGCATCCATTCCTTCGTCATAGAAAGTGGGTTTTGGAAAAAATAAGAACAAAAGAAAAAAATGCCTTAAATTCTGGTTAAATTTCAAAAAACTACTTGTGTAAAAACAAAATATGGTGTATTATATATATAACAATATCAAATTATGGGGGATTCTGACCAAATTTAGAAAGGATGAACGCTATGAACAACAAAAGAATGGCCGTTCGGGTCGCGATAGCGCTTGCGGCTGCTCTCACGGTCGGCACCTTTTGCGCTTCTGCCAAAACGACTTTGACCGATATGGATGGTCATTGGGCATATGAATATGTGGATCATGGGGTGCAAAAGGGCTATATCAATGGCTATGAGGATGGTTCCTTCCAGCCGGAAAAATCTGTGTCTCGTGCTGAATTTGCCAAAATGCTCAATACGGCGATCGGCATAACAAAAAAGGAGAACATTGATTTTACAGACGTTGCAGAGAATGCCTGGTATTACGATGAGGTGCGTAAGGCTGTGTATGCCGGCTGTATCAATGGCTATGAGGACGGCTCCTTCCTTCCCGATAACAGCATCACACGCCAGGAGGCGGCTGTCATTCTGTCACGTCTTGCACTAAGAGCCGAGCAAGTGCGCTCAATCGAAACCTTCCCGGATGCGGACGATGTTGCTTCCTGGGCGCAGGATGCCTTTGCACTTGCTTATTCCAAGGAATTTATCACGGGAGACGACACCGGGCATCTGCGTCCTAATGGCGTTTTGACGCGTGCACAGGCGGCGAAGATCATTTATTGCTTTTTGGAATCCGAAAATATCTACAATGGGACCTATACCGTCTCGACCTCCAATGCGACCTGCTCGGAAACGCTGTTTACCGATGATGTGGTCTTTTCAGCAAGCACCCGCAGCACGTCCTTGACGCTGGATGGCTGTCGTGTGTTAGGAACGGTGCGAGTTTCCGGAAGCAGTGCGGAGCCGGTCGTTTCGATAAGCGATTCCGTGGTTGCACTCATGGAAACGGTAGAAGGCTCAGAGCCGGCACAGATCACGCTTTCAGATGATGCAGACGTGAAGTATCTGCGGTTAGAGTCTCCTGCAAGGTTAGTCGGCGATGGCTTCGGTACGGTATATTTGCTGGGTGATGATATGCTTTCCGGAACCGTCGAGTTTGATGCTGAGCCGGAAACGGTCATGCTTTCTGCAAGCTCCATCATCAGCTGTAAAAATCTGCCCAAGGTCGTCATCGCGCAGAAGGGCTCGTATACCTTCCAGCGTGGTGTGATAGAAGAGCTGTCTGTTTCCGCAACTGCTGCCGGAAGTGTGATCACACTTTCCGGAAGCGCCGGCGTAGATGAAGCAACGGTCGAGGGCGCAGTTTCCTTTATGGGAAGCGGCACGATCGCTTTGGCAAATAACCGCGTCTCCGGTGTGACCTATGAGACAAAGCCCCAAAAGCAGACCGGTCAGAATGCCGAAAACGATGAGTCCGGCTCGTCTACCGGTGCTTCCTTCCAGCCGAACTCCTTCTCGCCTTCTAAGAATGCAACGAATGTCGCTGTATCGTCCGATATCGAGTTGTACTACAGCATTCCCTTGACCGACAACGATGGCGATACGATCACAAGCACCTACCTGAAAAAGAATATTGAGATACACCGCGGCTCCGTTTCCGGCACCGAGATCGATTTCGATGCAGAGCTAAACTCCACGCGCCGCCGTATCACCCTTGTTCCAAATGATAATCTGAACTATGGCACAAAGTATTATGTCGTGATCTCCAAGGGAACCTTTACCGACCCGGATGGAAATTCCTCTGGCGCGGTTTCGTACTATTTCACCACGAAAACGAGTGGCGGCAGCACCACGAATTCTACCGGTACGACCTCGGCGGATATCACCTATACGCCTAAAAACGCCTCGACCGGTGTCTCGGTGACCGATTCCTTCAAGATCACCTTCGATAAGACCATCAAGGATCTGGATGGTGACACCCCGACTACCTCCTATCTGTCGCGTGAGGCTATTGAGCTGCGCGAAAAGACGGCGAGCGGCACCAAGGTGTCTATCACGGCAACGCTTTCGTCAAATGGACGTATTGTCACGGTCAAGCCGGAGGAGACCTTAAAGGCGAATACGAGGTATTATCTCTGTGTTGCGGCAAATAAGCTCAAAACCTCCGGTGGATCGAAAATCGCTAAGGATTACATATATTTTACTACCTCGGATGAATTGAATGTGACCATGACTCCGGCTTCCGGTGCGACCGGCGTGGCTTTAGACAGCGTTTTGACCTTAGAGTTTAATTCGGCTGTCACACGTCCGTCCGGTTCGAATGTCACCTCGACCTATTTGAATGAGCAGGTCATTGAATTGCACAAATCCACAGCAAGCGGCACGAAGATCGATTTCACGGCTTCGATCTCGTCGGATAAAAAAACGGTCACCATTATTCCGTCTGAGCTATTGGTCGGCACGAAGTATTATGTTGTGATCCCGGCCGGAAAGCTTGCCAGCGAAAGCGGTGCGGAAAACGAAAAGATCTCGCTGTATTTCTCCACAGCCGGTGTGATGGCTCCCTCCTTTGAGCCGATCACCGGAAGCACGGGTGTTCCTGTGACCGATGATGTGGTCATCAAGTTCAATGAGCCGCTGTTTGACTCCTCCAAAAATCCGATCACGGCTGACTATGTGAAGGAAAAGGTCGTGACCTTTAAGAAAAATAATTCCTCCGGAACGGCTATTGCCTTTAATGTTCAGATTTCCGAGGACTATATGACCATCACGCTAAAGCCGACAAAGCCCCTTTCGCAAAACGCGACCTATTATGTGGCGGTAGCGAAAAATACGCTGTATAATGAGGCGAAAAAGGGCAATACGGCAGGCTCCTGCACCTTCAAGACGGATTACATCAATTCGATCGAATTCAGCCCGTATAACGGCGAAACGGATGTTGCTGTAAGCTCTAAGATTTCACTCACCTTTGAGCATTCGATGTATCAGATCGGCGGCGCGGAATTGACCAAGGACTATGTAAACAAGATCGTCGAGCTGCGCAAGGATAGCTACGATGGCGAAGCGGTCACCTTTACCACAGCACTGACCACGGACAAGAAAACCGTTACCCTGACGCCGAAATCCAAATTGGCAGGCGATACGACCTATGTCATCGTGGTTCGGGAAGCGACCTTAGAGGATGCTGATGGCGATGAGAGCCCCGAGTATATTTCGCAGTTTACGACCGAAGAAACGGTAAGCAACGTTGTTACCATCACTCCGGCTAACCGCGATACAGACGTTTCGACCACGACAGATATCACCTTTGCGTTCGAAAGCGCGGTATATCGTTCGGCAAACAATACACCATCAGATGCATATCTTGTCAATAATGTATTCCAGCTCCGCAAAGGCAGCTCTTCGGGTGATAAGATCGCCTTCACGGCATCTCTTGACTCGGATAACAAAACGATCACGCTGACGCCCAATGAGCCGCTCGAGGTAAGCGCGCGCTACTATGTTCTGTTGGCCTCCAATACGCTCCAGTATAGCGATGGCACCAAGGTTTCAGCAAAAACCATCTACTTTAACACAAACGACGGCAAGCCGACTGTAGAAAAGCTTGAAAAGCTTGAAATAGGTGCTTCGTATGCACTGTTAAATGTCAAGGCAAGCATGGATGGTTCGCTGCATATCACAGCCGAGGATGCAAGCGGAAAGACCGCTTCTGAGCTGACTACCTCGGTGAAAGCCGGCAAGCTGACCGAGATCGAATTAGGAAACCTGGCAAGCAATACGGCGTACACGATCAAGGCTGTTGTCACAAGTGAGGAAGGCCGTGCTTCTGCGGTCAAATCCTTAAATGTCAAAACGTTGGAACCGTTTGAGATGACGATCGGTGAGGTGACTGACTCTTCGGTCACGGTCACTATCAAAGCACTGTGCAAGGGCGCATTAACGCTTTCCTACGGGGATACGGTCCATGTGAGCGGCTTATCCATGACAAAGGAGCTGTCGCGCGATATTTGTATCGAAGAGCTGAACGCAAGCACAGAATATAAGATCACAGCCGTATTTACGGATTCGCAGAATAAGACCTACACCTTGCAGCAGAATATCAAGACCGAGGCGAAGAAAGCTTTGGCAATCGAGGAATTGATCGTGGTAGCCGGCGAGGATCGCTATTCTGCCAAGCTTGAGAACGGCAAATATTCTGTCACGATCATGACCACCGAATCGAACGTTACTCTAATCGGCGCGACCTCCTTTGATGATGCCGTCTTTGTTTACAACGATGGTCAGGAGATCGAACCCGGTAAGGAGTCGCAGCCCATCCCGGTCACAGCCGGTGAAACCACTACGGTAAACGTACTGTTAAGGGCGCCGGGCGGCGAGAGCGTGAGCGGTGTGGTCACTATCAAATGCAATTGATCACGGAAGCTGTTCCGCGTTCTGTAAAGCGAATGATTAAGAATTGAAACGAGCGCAGCCGCCGATTTGGGCAGCTGCGCTCCTTCGCTTTTGTGAAAACGCTTCGCAAAGCTCCGTCAAGCATAGCGAAAACACGCGAAAGTCTTGACAAATTCAAAGTTTTGATGTATTATTATAATCGGTTATCGATGGGTGGAAAAGCCATCTGAGGACAAAAGCACAAAATGTGCAATTTTAATGTAGGAAAGGAAATTCCCATGAACGACAAAATTTTAGCAAATGTTGCCGGTATGCCCATTACAGAAGCAGAGGTCAACGGCATGATCGCCGAGCTTGCCGCCCGCGGTCAGAATTTAGACAACCCCCAGGGACGTGGTATGGTGTTGGATCAGCTTATTTCCAATAAGCTTTTACTGGCAGATGCACGCAAAAACCTATACGAGCATAGCCCGGAATTCAAGGCTCAGTTAGAGCGTGTCAAGGAGGATATGCTTGTCCATTTTGCTATGAGCAAGACCTTGGAAGGCGTAAAGCCGGTGTCGGATGACGAAGCAAAGGCTTATTTTGATGGTCACAAGGAGCGCTTCGTTTCGGGTGAGACGGTCAATGCCAGCCATATTCTGGTGGATAGCGAGGAAAAGGCGAACAGCATCCTGGAGGAGATCCGCTCCGGCAGCGTTTCCTTTGAGGATGCCGCCCGTCAGCACAGCTCCTGCCCGTCTAAGGAAAACGGCGGAAACCTCGGCGAATTCTCACGCGGTCAGATGGTGCCGGAATTCGATGAAGCCGTCTTTGCCATGAGTACCGGCGAGATCAGCGCACCGGTCAAGACCCAGTTTGGCTATCACCTCATCAAGCTCAATTCCAAAAATGCAGCTAAGCCCTTTGAATTCGAGCAGATCAAGGAGCAGATCAAGCAGATGTTATATAAAGAGCGTCAGCAGGGCGCACTCAAAAGCAAGATCAACCAGTTGAAGATCCTCTATCCGGTCGATATGGGTACCCCCTCCGGCTTCCAGCTGTAAAAAGCGTTTCCGATGAAAGGAAGAATAAAACATGATCGAATTTGAATGTGCCTGCTCCATGGGCTTGCACCGCGCACCGCTCGAAGGGTATGAGATATCCTGCGGAGCTTTGCAGAAGCTCCCGGAAATATTGAAGGATTATAACCGCATTTACGTGGTCGCCGATACCAATACCTATGCGGCTGCCGGTGAAAAGGTGTGTGCGCTGCTAAAGGAAAAAGGCAAGCTGTCTCATGTGTTCGTTCTGGATGATGAGACGGTGCTGCCGAACGAAAACACATTGGGACGTATCCTTCTTCATGCGCACGACCCGGGTGCTAAGAGCAATATTTTTGCCTATTCGCCTCTGCCGGATCTGATCTTAGCCGTTGGCTCCGGCACGGTCAACGATTCCTGCCGCGTGGTATCCTATCGGTTAGGACTTCCGTATGCTGTGTTTGGCACGGCTCCCTCGATGGATGGCTATGTTTCGGCTGGTTCGCCGATCCTGCACGATGGAACCAAATCCACCGTACAGGCTACGACACCGAAGTATTTCATTGCCGATTTGGATATCGTGAAGGATGCGCCCTACGATATGCTGCTTGCCGGCATTGGCGATATGTTCGGAAAATATACCGGGCTGATCGACTGGGAATTGACACGCGATTACACCGGTGAATACTTCTGCGACAAGATCGCCGCCGACGTGTTGGCTGCGACCGATGCCTGCTTAGAGAACGGATATCTGCTCGAAAAGCGTGACCCGGAATCCATCGGAAACGTTATGCGCGGCTTCCTTGTGACGGGCCTTGGCATGGCATATACCGGCAATTCCCGTCCGGCCTCCGGTTCGGAGCATATCATTGCTCACGCTTGGGAGTTAGCCGATGTGGAAAAGGGCGAAAAGCCACACTTGCACGGCTTAGAGGTGTGCGAAGCCACCCGACTTGTAGCTATTATGTATCAAATGCTGTTGGAGGAGACCGACGACGAGCATTTGAAAACACTCATTCGCAAATATTTGCCGTATTTTGACAAGGTGGAGAAATTCTGCGTGGATATGAAGGTCCCGCCGACTGTCACCGATAAGAAAACCATGCTTGACGGCGTTAAGCGTGCGCTTCCGCTGCGTGACCGTTATACCATCCTGTTCTATCTGCGCGATAAGGGCTGGTTCGACCGTTATGCGGAAAGTGCGTGCGAGGAGCTGTTGAAACGGCTGTAAACACGGTGCTTTTTGTGTAATAATCGAAAAAAACGATAAAATCACACAAAAAAGTGTTGCATTTTAGTCAAAAGAGTGCTATAATACAAGCTGTAGACTTGCAGGTAAGGCAAGCATCGATATTTTCATAATTTTGGAGGATACTATGGCACAATTATCAGGTACACAGAAAAAACAAAAAAGCAGATTGATTACCCTTCTCGTTGCGATCGTGGTGGTTTTAGCCGCTATCGTATATGTGGTCTATGGGGAAGTTACCTCGCATTCCAAATTCTTAGCCGATGAAAAATTCGCAGAAGCTCTTTCGGAAACGCTCGGAAAAGCTCCGCTGTTCCTTTCCGAAGAGGATCTGGCCGCTGTTAAGTATCTCGGTGTTTCCTACGATTCCGAAACCGTTCAGGTCATCACCGGCGGCGATGAATTCGTGGATAAGTACAACGAATATACCGAAAAGCAGGATGCCGGCGAGGATGTGTCGGATGTCGATTTTTCCAAATTCGTTAAGATTTCTACTTACGACGAGAAGGAAGCTCCGACTCTTGATGATCTGGCCTACTTTACCGGTGTACGTAGCATCGAAGTCAGCGGTATCAAGGTCACGGATTCGAACGTATTCTCCGGCATGACCGCTATCGAGAATGGTAGCTTCTACGCTATCGGTCTGACCGAGGTCGCAGGCTTTGCCGGTATCAACGCTGATACCCTGAAGAAGCTTACCTTGTCCGGAAACGATATCACCGACTGGTCGCCGTTAGACGCCCTTGCCGATAAGGTTATCGTTTCGGCTTCCTATATGCTCACACCGTCTGAGGATGGAACGGTCGATTTCAGCAACATGACCTATGTTGAGCAGACTCTGACCGAGTACTACGAGGAGCAGGCTGAAGCAGAAGCTGCCGAGGATGAAGCTGCCGAGGACGAAAATGCGGATGCAGAAGGCGAAGCAGATGCAGATGAAGGCGTAGATGCAGATGAAGGCGCAGACGTTGCTGCCGATGCCGTCGTTGAGCCGGAGACCGATGCTGAAGCAGAAGTGGACGCTGAAGCCGATGAAGAAGCTGAAGCCGATGTAGAAGCAGAAGTCGAAGCCGATGAAGAAGCAGACGCTGAAGCAGAGACAGACGAAGAGGTTGCTGAATAATAAGCCTGTCAACGAAAGAAGCATTGATAAAGGGGCTGTAGCAGAATTGCTACAGCCCCTTTTGTATGCATTATAACGTCCATTCATCAAACGCCTTGTAGGAAAGCTCTCCGTTTTCTTTTACAAAGGCTTCCAAAAAGGTCATCGTCCCGGCATATCGCCCCTTCCCGTCAAAGCCGGTGAAGATCAGTCGGTTTTTCCATACTCCGGCCTTCGGCACACTTTTGCAGGGAATGATCGGATCCTTCGGCTTTTGCCAGCCGGAAAACGGTTCTTTCGAATACTGATAGAAGCCTTGTCCATGCAAGCTGTAAACCAGATAATAGTAGCCGTCCTTGTAAAAATGATCCGGACATTCCGGTTCGCTAAGATCGGTGTCCGAAACGAAGATCGGCTCGCCGGTGTCCTGCCAAGAATCAAGGTCGGTCGAGGTCAAATGCGCAAGACACCCTCTTTGCGGCGATGCCGTGCCGGTGGTCAGGATCATGTGATATATGCCGCTTTCGTCCTTGACGACCTTTGGGTCGCGCGCTGAAGAGGCGATATAGCGGTCGCTTAGCGTAAAGCAGAAAGCTAAGTCCTTTTCAAAATGCGTTCCATCCGTCGAGATCGAACGACAGATCTTTGCCGCGCTGCCATCGCACATTCGGACCGTGTAAAACAGATAATGCTTTTCACCATCGTATATGTGCGAGCCGGTGCAGATCGAGCCTTCCCAGGCGCGGTCGATCGATACTGCCATGGGATGAACATCCCAGTTTATAAAATCGATCGTAGAAATGTGGTTCCACTGGTGCGCCCCAAAGCCCCATTTGCTTGCGTGATGGTGGCGATCCTTCAAATACAAAACATGATACCGTCCTTCGTGGACATACGGCATACAGTCGCCCACAAACACGTTTTCCTCCGGCTGCCAGCCGGAAGCGTTTTGAAACGATGCAAGTGTACCGGGTTGGTTTTCCTGTTCCGCTACCGGTTCCTCCAGGCGCAAAGAGCAATTATCCTCAAGCTGTGTTTGCACCGTGATGAGCGGCTTTCCACACGGCCATTCCTCGTCTGTGAGAATATCATGGATATACAGCTCGATACGGTGGGGCAGCAGGTTGATACAGACCTTATCCCCCGGCTTTGCCTTTCCGGTCAAATGCAGAGGGGCATCGGGCTTAAAATCATATAAAAGCCAAAAATCCAGCGTTCCCTCCGTATAAGTACATTGCATTACTGGGGTATCTCCGGTTTTGGCAGAAAAAAGTGTGCCGCACGTGCTTATTGTAAAGCAAAGGCTAAACGAAGCTTTGATGAACATGGGTATATACTCCTTTCAGATACGATCTTCGGTTATTTATTGAAGCAAGGCGCAGGCATATAAGGCACTTCCGATGGCGGCTTCTTCGTTATTATCGGTCAGCTCGATCGTTTTTTGAAAAACGTCCTCTAAGACCCGTTGCAGTACCTCATTGCGCTTCACAGCGTTGCCGGAAGCTACAAGATGCGTCACGTTCCGGGGCTTCATCCGGTCGTAATAGCCCTTTAGCTCCTCCACCATACCGTGCAAAACACCTAAGATCAATTGTCCCGGCGTGAAATTGCTATCGTCTATCCCGGTGATCGAGCCGCGTAAAAATGGCTCCTTTCGCGTACCGCAAAACAGCGTGGATACCGAAAGAGTGTGCCCATTTGCATAGGCTTCCTTGGCGAGACGGTTCATAAGCTCATATTGTGAGGTCGCTTCCGGCAAAAGTGCCTTTGCATAATCGGAGAAAAAACGCTCCAATAGGGCGTATGCCTTTCCACCACAAAGAGCTGAGCCGCAAATGAGATATTTTCCAAACAGATAGGGTCGAATTTCCAAGCCCTCCGGCACCGTTTGATAGTGTTCCACCACCATCGACACCTGGCTTCCTGTGCCGATATTTACAAGAACGCTTTCCTTTTCGTTCTTCACACTGCCAAAAAAGCTGGCCGGATTATCGCCTATGGCGACATTTACCGGGATATTCTGATAGTAGCCCACCGTTTTATCCTTGTTTTCGGCTATCTCCGGTAAGGTCAGATGAGAGAGTCCTAACCTTTGAATAGCTGTTCGGTCAAAGCAGTGGTTTTGTATATCGTACAGTCCAAAGGAGGCCGCATTGGAGGGATGGATGAGAGGACTTTTCCGTCCGGTAAGACACATAGCCACATAGTCCATGATGGTGCAGAAGCTGTGTGCGCCGGACGGCTCCATGTGACCACACGCATTATAGAACAGCGTGGAGAATGCGTAGCCGGTATTGCAGATATAGCCGGTACGCGCCGTTATTTCCGCAGAATAGGTGGTTTCTTCGGAAAAGCTTCGATTGCCGCGTCCGTCCTGCCAGGTGTAAAACGGGGAAAGCGCTTTTCCGGTGTCCGATATATACAGCATTCCATGCATTTGTCCGGTGATACCGATGCATTTGGTGTTGGGGTACATTTTGACTAAGTTTTCCACCATGCGTACAGCTTTATTTACGATCCAATCCACATCGCATTCGGCAAGGTCACTATCGGTCGGAAGCCTTGAGGCGTTCGATACAACATAGGTTTCCAGCACCTTTCCGGTTTCTTCTTCGAGCAGAACGGCACTGAGATTGGTGGTTCCGATATCGAGTCCTAAAAGGGCTTTTGCCGGGTCAATCGTGACTGGAGGCTCCTCTATGCCCATGTCGCAAATCCGCAATTCATGGATCAGCCGGACACATTTATCGTAGCTTTCCCGGTGAAAGATATTCTCTTTTTCCATTTCTGCTTTGCGGTCGTTGAGAAGCTCTTCTAAGGTCATGATGCCGTTAAAATGGAGCCTGATCTGTGAAAGCGGCACATCAAGGTCACGCAGAATACGTATCAGCTTCAGCTTTTCGATCACATCCTCGCTGTAGTCGCGGTAGGAATTGTCCTGTCGGCTCACGCGGATAAGTCCCTTTTCCTCATAGAGCCGAATCGCTTTTGCGGTCAATCCGGTTATTTTTTCGACTTCACGGATCTTCATGGTATCACCTCACACCTATATTATAAACCATCCCCTTAGGGGAATGTCAAGTCTTTTTTTCATAATGCCTTTTATAGAGCGATTTTCTCTATTATATTTCCGGAAAACAGGATATAACCATAACATTTTCCGTTTATTGTGCATAAACTGCAATAAACACGAAAAGGAGGTTTATCTGTATGATGGGACTTTTATCCAACGTATTCTTTTTCTTTTTGAAGCTTTCCGGCTTTGCCAATTTCCCACCGCCCTTGAATAAGGCAGAGGAGAGGGAATATTTCGAGCGCTGCAAAAAAGGGGATGCACAGGCGCGTGCCGTTTTGATCGAACGGAATCTGCGTTTGGTTGCGCATATTGCTAAAAAATACTATTATCCCGGCTGTGATAACGATGACCTGATCTCCATCGGAACGATCGGATTGATCAAAGCCATCGATTCGTTCCATCCGGAGAGTGGGACCCGGTTTGCTACGTATGCGGGGAAGTGCTTGCAAAATGAGATCCTTATGTATTTCCGTTCACGGAAAAAGCAGGCATTGGAATGTTCACTTTCCGAAACGGTCGAAACCGATAAGGATGGGAATCCGCTCACCTACATGGATATTATCCGAACCGAGGACGATATAGCAGAGCAGATCGATTTGAAGATCAAGCTGGAAAAAATGATGCATGGGATATTGACACTGTTGATGCCGGTGGAAAAGCAGATTCTCGTGCTTCGCTATGGGTTGGGCGGAACAGAACCGTTGACCCAGCGCGAGGTGGCAGAACGGTTGGGAATTTCGCGCTCGTATGTGTCCCGGTTGGAAGCAAAAGCGATCGAAAAGCTTCGCGTGGAGTTCGATGGAGCAAGGGTGTCGCAAGAATGAGTGGAAACCTTAAAAATAAAGCGTATTTGAGCCACCTTGTGGGGAATCAAATACGCTATGTATGACCAATGGGCGCATGGTGGACAACGGACGCGCGGCAGGAACCGGGCACGCGGACAGACACCTTGTCTTTTAGTCTGAACGAAACCGTGATAATTGCAGCAGTGCTTCGTCGCTATTTGTGGTATTTGTCGCCGTTTTGAATGCAGAAGGCGCGGTAGATCTGCTCGGTCAGCATGACCGCCGCTAAGGAGTGCGCAAACGTCATGCGTGACATCGATAACCGCAGCTCGCAGCTCTTTTTGAAGCCTTCGTCTAACCCATATGAGCTTCCTATGATAAACGCAATGTCCGATATTCCACGCTGCGGTAAATCGCCCAATACGCTTGCTAATTCCTCCGAGGAAAGTCCTTTTCCCTCAATGCATAACGCAATGCGATAGGCTTTTTTGGGGAGTACTGCTTCTATTTTCGCTCTTTCCGCTTCCAAGGCGCTCCGTATCTCATTCTCGCCGGGTGAGGAGGATAAAGGCTCCGGCTTGAGACATTTTTCGGTGAAGCGGCAAAACCGCCCTAATCGCTTCTCATATTCGTCTAACGCTTCGCGATAAAATCGCTCGGTTGGGGCTCCTAAATATACGAATGTGACCGAATACATATGCTTTCCTTTCCTTTTTGAAAAACGATGGGGCTGCTTTGCAACAGCCCCGTTTTTATTGCTTCTACGGAAGCAGACGTATGTAATCGACTGCGACTGCATCCTTGCGGTTGAAGGGATCGATACGTAATTTTGTGATGAGTCCCTTCCATTCGTCGGTGCTTGTTAGATCGAATACCATCTCATACACTTTGCCATCGGTCATCTTCGAAACATCATAATATAGCTTGATGCTCTTGTCCTCACTCATGGAGGTGGCATCCGAGCGCGTGAAGAAGAGCTGCATGAACTGCCCGTTCATCACGGACTTGTTTGCTACAACGCCTACAGCAAGACGCGTGTATTTACGTGCCTTGACGGAAAGCGATGGAGAAAGGAATGCCGGGTCTGCACCGGTCGATGTGAGCGTTAAGTAGGTGCCGTCAGCATAGAGGGAAGCGCTCTGTGCCGAGAAGCCCTCGATATCGCCTTCCAACGCGAATTCCCATTCGTTGTCCTTGCGCGAGGTGATGATGGCATATTCTTCATCGGTAGCACACTGGATGGTGAGGAGCTTTCCGGAGGCATGTACCGGATAGCCAAGCAGCGCACACAGCTTTTTGATGCGAAAGACCGGCAGTCCATCACGCAGACGGAAGGTGTAGCCGAGTGCGGTAGGAACACCGTCAACGGATACCGTGCTTTGGCCGACCTTGAAAATGTAGCTGTGTTCGACCGAATCGATGCGAAGCGTTCCGGTGTAGCGATCCCATTCGTGGTATAGGCGAAGCTGCGAGAAGAAGCCCTTGCGCGGGTCGGCGGTGACCTCCATATCGCCATCGGATAAAAGCACCGGCAGGAAGTTGAAGTTCATCTTGCGGTTGTTGAGCTTCACGGTGGGGACGGTGTAAACGATCGGCGAGGTGGTGTCCTCGTAGACAAGCTCGATGAGCGAGATTTCAAAGGAACCGGGTGCGGTCAGGGGGTCGATACGCAGCTGCTTGAGTGTGCCCTTCCAGTTCTTATTTTCTGCCATGTCTACATAGTAGTCACAGAAGGTGTTGGCTTCCGAAATGTTGGTGGAAACGTATTTTTGATCGTTCCAGGTGGTGTCGCTGTTGGTGATGAAGAACACCTCAAAGCGTGATTTCACGCTGGTTTTCAGGCGAATATGCAGATATTCGACCTTGGAGGTATCGATCCCCAAATTGGAGGATACGGTGCGAATGGCATAATCATAGCCATCCGAGCTTCCGGCGATCACGCTGCCGCTTGCATCGTAGGTCTTTAAGCCAAACTGCTTTTCCCATTCCTTGCGGGCGGCACTTTGTGTGAAGTCCCAGGTCTTGATCTTTTTGAGAGCGTCCAATTCGACGGGGGATTTGATGACATCGCTTGCTTCAAACTGATACCAGCGTATCGGTTGACTGTCGGTCGGATACATATGGCTGACACGTGCGACCTGCGCATCGGTCGGAATGACATCGATGTCGGTATGAGAGCCTTTGGAGTTGGTGAACACCTCACGGATATTTTCCAAATACGCATATCCGAAATCGCCGGAGGGGCAAACATAGGTACCCTCGGAATACTCGTTCCAGGTGGAAACAAAGAAGGTGTTGTCCTTCCAGGTGCCGGTTGAACGGGCAGGCAGTGCAGTGTCACGGATGTATTCGCAGACCTTTTTGTGCCCGGCCGGTGTGATCAGACCGGAGCGTTGCTCATTGCGGCCGATATCGTTAAAGCCGACTGAAACGGCAGGCACAGTGTGAGCGGAATTAAAGGAGATCTGGGTAGACATACGGTAGATCTGATGATCAGGGTCGGAGCCGGTGCGGTTGAAGTGATAGGGATAGGCTCCATCGGCTCCCAGATTTAGGATGTTGTCAAAGAAGCTTTTGGTCATCTGGTGTCCATCGGCAAACAGAAGGATCAGTCCATCGTAGCCGAGCTTTTTAATATCCTCGCGCATGAAAGCAATGGCTTCCTTTGCGCCTTCCACACCGCCGAAGCTGCTTATAAACTGGTTATAGCTCCACACGGTAAGCACCGGCTTGTTATCCAACACGGTATAGCGTGGGTCGGAGAAATAGTATTCCATCCAATAGGGCCACAGATAGGTCTGGAACTGCACTAAGCTGGATACGTCCTTGTTGGAGTTTTCCCACATAAGGCAGAAGGTCATGAGGTCGCTGTAGCGTGCGTTCATAAAGCCGTTGTGCAGTGCGGCACCGCTGACACGCTCTAATTTGATGGGGGCGGTCAGGTTTCCATAGGGAGCATACCAGCACATATGCTGGAAATCAATGCCGTGCTCGACCATCATTTTGATCTCCCAGTCGGCAAGCTCGGCCGAGCCTTCATCGTAAAAGCCGAGATACGGCTCCAATTCGGCAAACGGAGAGGAGGAGTCCCAGCCCTCGCCGCTGGCGGAGTCGTGCCAGAGGTTACAGATATGGATGCCGATGTTGTGATTCTTCGATTCGGCTACCACAGGCTCGGAGGGATAGTCTGCATGATCGACATAGGCACGCGCCGTTATATCGTCAAACCACATCACGCCGGAGGCACTTGGAGCAAAGCCGATGGTCAGATTATCCGTACACTTTTCCGTGAAGGGAACCGTTGCAACGGCTTTTCCGCAGATTTTGATGGTGGCGGTCCCGGCATCCGGGTCGGTGTCGATGCGTAGAGATTGCCAGATGTTGGCGGTGTAATCGCGCAGTCTTACATCTCCGG
>CAZAWG010000004.1:0-17497 GCA_964488785.1 uncultured Oscillospiraceae bacterium
TTGAGCTTTACAACGAGATCGGCAAGGAATTCAAACGCCTGTTTTCGGATATCCGGGTAGACAAGATCCTCACCATCGAAGCCTCCGGCATTGGACTTGCCTGTATTACAGCACAATATTTTGGAGTTCCGGTGGTTTTTGCCAAAAAATCCAAATCCAAAAACATCGAGGGCAGTGTTTTCTCTGCTCCCGTACATTCCTTTACCCACGGAAAGACCTATGATGTGATGGTTTCCGTCAAATATCTGCATCCGGAAGAAAATATACTCATCATTGATGATTTTCTCGCCAACGGCAAAGCCGCCATCGGTCTGATCGATATCGTCAAGCAGGCCGGAGCCAATGTGACCGGTATGGGTATCGTCATTGAAAAGGGCTTCCAGAAAGGCGGCGCGTATTTGCGCGATCAGGGCATCAACCTGAAGTCCCTTGCCATCATCAAGAGCATGGACGATGAGGGCAATATTGAGTTTGAAGAACAGTAAAAAAACAAATATAATACATATTCGACCGTTGAAGCTACTTCATCGGTCGTTTTTTTCTCCAAAATAGTTCTTGTATGGCTCTCGTTCTTCATACAATGGTGTGAAAGGTGGGATACCATGATCCTCTATACCGTTTCCGCCGGCGACACCGTTTTTAATATTGCCGCTCGTTTTGGACTAAGCGAACAGAAAATATGCGCTGATAATGGCTTGGATACCGCCTCTTCCCTTGCAGTCGGACAATGCCTTGTCCTTCTGTTTCCGGCGCTCACGCATACCGTGCGCCCGGGACAGACGGCGGAAAGCGTCTGCCGTCTGTATGGCATAAGCACACGCACGCTTTTTCGCAACAATTATTTTCTGCAAGGAGAAAATGCCCTGCCCGTCGGTTGCTCCCTTGTTATCCGCTATGAGGAAAGACCCGGATGTTCTGCCATCACCGGCGGCTATGTCTATGATTTTGTGTCGGAGGAACGTCTGCGCCGGGTCATAAGCTATATGACCTATTGTATGCCGTTCACCTATGGCTTTTCGGCGGATGGAACACTTGTCGCCCCGGCGGATGAACGCATTCTTCGCATTGCGCGCCAGTATGACACAAAGCCCCTTATGCACCTGTCAACCCTCACCCCACAGGGCTATTTCAGCAATGAAGCGGCACACACCCTGTTATCCTCTCCGGAGTCTATCCGGATACTGCGTGAAAACATTCTTCAAACCATCCGTGAAAAAGGCTACAAGGGGCTGGACGTGGATTTTGAATATCTGCTTGGTGCGGATAAAGAAGCGTATGTGCGTTTCATTGCCGATACTACCTCGCTTTTAAATCAAAACGGCTACCTTTGCGTGGTCGCTCTGCCCCCTAAGACCGCCGATGATCAGGTCGGCCTTTTGTATGAAGGCATCGACTATGCCGGTCTGGGAGAGGCGGCGAATTATTCCTTTCTTATGACCTATGAATGGGGATACCGGTTCGGGCCTCCTATGGCGGTCGCGCCCTTAAACGCTGTGCGGCGCGTGGTGGAGTACGCTGCAAGCCGTATTCCGGGTCAAAGGCTGCTATTGGGGCTTGCCAACTATGGCTACGATTGGACACTTCCGTTTGTGCGTGGGGAAAGCGATGCACCCTCGCTTTCCACCGTGGAAGCACTGACACTTGCCATCGAAAACCGTGCTGAGATCCGGTTTGACACCACAGCAGCTTCGCCCTACTTTTATTATACCGACACGATGGGACGGGCACACGTTGTGTGGTTTGAGGATGCACGCAGTTGGAATGCTAAGCTTTCTCTGATAGAAGAATATGACCTTGCCGGTGCGTTTATCTGGGATCTTATGCGTGAAAACCCACAGGGCTTTGTCACATTGAATGCCGATATACATATCGATTAAATATTGAAAAAACTCTTTACTTTTCATGTTTTGTGTGCTATGATACAGATAAGCTCTCCATAACGCCCACAGAAAGGATGAATAACGATGAAGGACTCCAAACGTGCTTTTTATCTGATCGATGATGCCCGGTTTTATATTGCCGGCATTGCCACCTCCTGGGACTATGACAACCGCGTTTGTTCCGACAAAAACGATGTGTTCCCAAATACGCTCCATGACCGCCATAGCGGCACGGGGCTCCGCTTCAAGCGCGATATCCAGGTGCAGACGGAGGGAGGCTTTCGGCTGGAAATGCTTCTTGCTATCGGACTGTGCGCCGATGGTGTCTGCATCCAGGTCACATCGTCCGAGGACAGGCCGCTTTTCGAGATCAAGACCTGCGAGGGCGTGTATGTGTTCAACGGCGAAAAAACGGCAGAGCCGTCTACAATCGGCGAAATGCGCTTGCGCGTAGATTTCAATTTGGAGACAAGAAACGCGATCTTTGCCGTGAATGGGCATACCGTCGGCTACTATCCTTTGTATCATGTGACCGAGCTTGCACGCGTGTATATCGGCACGACCGGAGAAACCGAGATAACGGTCACACCGCAGAAAATACAGCTGTGCGCCAATTATCTTGTCCATGAGACCTTTTTAGGCACTTCCTCCGATTTTCCCGAAACGGTTGCCTTGAATGGCTGCTTCGAAATGCGTCGGCATGATGGAGCCAATCTACAGATGAACTATACCTATGCCGTTGCAAGCTCGAACGGAAAGAATGCGTGTCAGGCGATCGTTCCCTTTGAGGATACTAAGGAGGATATCCTTGCCGAGGTCTATCTGCTGTCGGCGGATGGTGCGGATGGCGTGCGTGTGTCGTTGCTTGACACAGACGAGGAGGTCTTTGGCGTATACACAAAAAACAGTGCGTTTTATGCGTGGGATGGCAGCCTTTTGCGTCCCTTTACGCCAAATGTATGGCAGGTCGTTCGCTTTGAAACGGATGGTACACAGGTCAATATCAAGCTCGATGGCAAGCTGTGCGGAACGCTTCCGTTTGAACCGCACATACTTAATGGTATACAGGTATACTTTTCGCCCGACCACGCCAGCGAGCTTTGCTTTACGGATATCCGCTGCGAACGGCGCTATGAGCCGGTCGATTACTGCCCGGAGCCGAAAAACGTGCGCCACCCGGAGTATGAGATCGGCATAAATGTCTGCAATATGTGGCGCGAAGGGCACCACTTCGGCTGGGATCGTATCACGTACTTCAAGGATAATCTGCCGCTCATCGGTCCCTATGACGAAGGTGTGCCGGAGGTGGCGGACTGGGAAATCAAATTCATGACGGAGCATGGCATCACCTTTGAGCATTTCTGCTGGTATTGCCCAGACCCGGTCATCAACTTTCCCATCAAGCGTTCGCGCATGGATCATGCGTTGCGCGACGGCTTCATGAACGCTCGCTATAGCGATAAAATGAAATTCATGATCATGTGGGAGAATAATGGCTATCAAAACACGAACCCGGAGGATTTCAAGGAATATGTGTGGAAATACTGGTGTGAGTACTTTTTCACCGATCCACGCTATCTGAAGATCGACAATAAGCCGGTCGTTTCGCTGTGGTCGTTCCGCTTTGTCGAGCATTGGGGTGGAAAGGAGAAGGCAAAGGAGATCATCGCCTTCATGAACGAGGATATCCGGAAATACGGCTGTGACGGCATTCTGCTGTTGGCAACGGCGGGCATGAGCCAATATGAGAATCTGTCCGAATACTGTGATGCAACCTATTCCTATCATTTCGGCACAGAAGGATACAAGCCGGAGCATCAGCTCGAATGCATTGATTCGCTGAATGCCAAGGTCGAAAATGGGCTTGTGCCATACATCCAGACCGTCTCGGTCGGCTTCAATGCTTGCCCGTGGCACGGTGCAGATGCGCGTGTGCCGCTCATACAGCCGGAGGACTACGAAAAAGTACTCCGGTATACAAAAGATCACAGCGACCGTATCACGGACAAGAAGTGGTATCATAAGCTATTCATGATGTCCACCTGGAACGAATACGGTGAGGGGACCTATATCATGCCCTCGAATCTGCACGGCTTTGCCTATTTAGACAAGCTGCGCGCCGTGTTCGTGCCGGACAGCGGAAAAGCGGAAAATCTTCTGCCGAACGAGAATCAGAGCAGGCGTATCACCACGCTGCGTGCGCCGCACCGCGTTATCCTCCGCCGTCTGGGTTATCAGACGTCCGACCGGTTTCGGGCGCCGAATACCACCGTGCGTATCGATGCCTTTGCGACGGAACAGCCTTGGCAAAGCTATCATGATACGGTGAATGTTTTGTATACCGGTACATCTATTGAGCTTTCTGCCAATGCCACCCACGATCACTATTCCCTTGTGCTGTGGGGTGGGGAAGAGGGACTGTTTGATGCGGACACGATCTCGCATATTCGCGTATATGTGCGCGCGCACGGCAAACCGGCTGCCCTCCGATTTGCCTATCTGACCGATACGGATAAACGATGGGCAGGCAACAAATGCGAAAAGATCTATTCGGTTCCGGTGACAGAGAATTTTATTCCGATCGATTTTCATCCCGGTCGGTTCCCCACCTGGCGCGGACGGATCACGGATATCCGTATAGACAACATGAACGCAGGCACATGGGAGCTTGAAAAGCTCGAATACCTTGTATATAAAAATCCGCAGGGAACGGAACCGGCGGTGTATGTTGGCGGCGAAAGGATATCCTTTGCCTTTGAACCGATTCCGTCAGATGGAGATCTTGTCGTTTCCATCGACCCGACCGAGGGACTGCTTCGTGCGTTGAAGCTGTATCATGAATACGATGAGACAGCGCACACCTTCTTTGTTGCTTCGACCACTATACAAGCCGTTTTTTCCGAGGCAAGTGCCATCGTCCGGGTAAACGGGCATACACGCGCCCTGACTGAGCCGATGCGTATGCGGGATGGTCTGCCCACACTCAAGCTGGGTGAGCTATGTGACATTTTTGGATATCGGTATACATTTTCGAATGACCGCATGGACATTGAGGTGTAGAAAGTCGATTTGTTTTCGAAATGGTTGCAAATTTCATTGGAAATGCTCAAAAGAATTTGATACAATCATCTATATTCTTTTTTAGAGGTGAGCGTGTGTCTATTGCCATAGTTTTTTGCTCCAGCTGTTTTGAAGTGCTGCTCAATGCCTACTATTTGTTTTCGCTTCTTCACAGGCGCTATTCGAAATCGGTTTCTGCTGCGATGTTCGCGTTCTTTGGCGTTCTATCGATCGCCAAGCATATTCTGCTTTTTGAACGTATGCTGCCACGTACGCTCATTCAATGTGGACTATATGCGATCATGATGCTTGTGCTGTTTACCGACCCACTCTGGAAACGCTTTGGTCTGATCATTGTTTATATAGGCGGAATAGCTTTGATCGATTCGCTTACGGTATATTCTGCGGTCACCCTTTTTCATGTGGATCTGTCCTATATAGATGTGTCGTATATTCCGCTTATCTGTATTGAGCTTTCGGTCTATACTGTATATTCATTTGCGCTCGTACACTTTTTCCGGCGGCGAAAAGATACCTTTGAAAATCGCGCCCTGCGTTTTGTACTCATCTATTGCGTGATACAGCTCACCCTGTGCTTGTGTCAGTTCTTACTGATGCTTGAGCATGGAATGAATGCACTGCCTCTGTTTTTGCTGTTTCTTCTCACAGTGGCGGTTTCGTTTGCCTTTGGTATTTCGTTGCTTCGCGCCATGAAGCGCAGCTTTGCGCAAAAGGCAAAGGCTGAGGCGGCGGAAATGCGAATGTCCTTGTATGAAGAGCAATTGGGACGCTTAAGGATACAGCACGAGGAATACAAAAAGCTGCGTAACAATTACTACCACCACATTCGCACCCTACAGGCACTCAAGGATCCGGATAAGCGCAGTGCCTATATCGATGAATTGACCAAAGAGATACTTCCCGCAAGTGAGCTTGCCTTTTCCGGAGATGAAGCGTTGGATGCACTGCTGTTCAACGAAAAGCTTCGTGCAGAGCAGTTAGGCATTCGAGCCGAATTTAAAGCAAACAGCATAGAAGTTTCGTCTGTTTTGCAAGCAGATGTGTGCGCCGTTGTGTCGGCTCTTTTGAAGGATGCCCTGCGCCGTGCGCTTTCGGTCGCTCCGGAGGCAGACCGCTTTGTCAGTGCCGCTATCCTTGCCAAGGACGGACATATGGTCATCAATGTGCGCGGAAGCTGTGCCGGGGGCTTGGAGGAGCGCCTGTGCGCGACCGCCGAGGAGATCGCCGAAAAGTACGATGGCTCGGTCGTGGATACCTGTGACAAGGGCGTGTACAGCTGTACGTTTAATGCAAAGCTGTAGAGATAATGGTTTTCTGTTTTGACTGTTACAAAGGTCCTTCGGCTTTTGTGGGGCGAACCCCATACGTGGGGTCGCCCTCTTTTTTGCCGCTATATGCGACAAAAAATTCACCCAATCTGTGCTTTTTGACGCGTTAAGGGGAATGTCGCCCATTGCGAAGGGCGACAAGGGCTACTTGCCCTTGACCTCGGTCGCTTTTCTTACAAGAAAAGCTCCGCAAAAAAACTGAACTTTGGTTTTGCGACAGGCTGAGGACTGAAGCATATAGCTACAGTCCTTTTGTTATAGCAAGCTTTTTTTCGGTATTCCGTTGGCGACATACCCATGTGCTTTTTGAAAAAACGCGAAAAATAGTTGAGATCGGTAAAGCCGGAAAGCGAGGCGATCGTCTGAATGGAATTGACCCGAGCGTGGAGAAGCTCTTTAACATGGTCAAGCTTGACCCGGTGGAAATACTGCAAGGGCGAGATGCCATAGGCTTCCCTAAAGCTGTGCCGAAAACGGTCGATGCCTAAGTCAAGCTGTTTCGTTCAATGTGCGAAATCGATATACGGCTCGGCGGCGTTCTATACTCCGAATCCATGTTTGAGCAAGCTGTTCCCGGTCGCCAGCTTCGGGCATACAGGCTACACCGGACAATCGATGTTTTTCAACCGGAAAAAGGATATGTATGTCGTCATGCTGACCAACGCCACACGCTTTTCCAGCAAAAAGCGCGGTTTTGGTGGTCCGGATTACGAGAACGATACCTGTCGTACACGCACAGAATTGCACAATGCGATCTTTGAGGATCTGAAGGCGTTAAAGCTGCTCTAAGGAGAAAGAATGCAAAGGAGCCGGTGCAGAAAATGCATCGGCTCCTTTAGGCTTATATCAATTGGTCGTCTTGCTTTTTTCATCCTTATACAAAACCCACGCAAGCAGTAAACCACAAACGCCGGAGATCAGCTTTCCAACGATCATCGGTGCAACATAGGTCTTGTCGTAGGCCTGTGTGAGTGCCAGATGTCCGCCAAACACAAACGAGGCGGAAACCGCAAAAGCGGAATTGAGCACCGTTCCCTTTTTATCCATCTTGTCCATCACGCTAAACGAGGAAGCATTGGTGACAAGCGTACTCAAAAAGGCGGAGGCAGAGACATCGTTGATCCCCGTTTTTTCGCTTAACCGGTGAAGCGGCTTTTTCAACAGCTTGGATATGACAAACATCAGCGGAAGTGTGCCGGACAGGGTCACACACCCATTGACGCAGATAAAGGCGGCATTTTCAAGTGTATCAAATTTCGGATGAATCTCGATCTTGGTCAAAAATGTAAATACCGCCGAGATAAGACCGAGTATTGCCACGGTTTTCATGAAAAATCCGAAAACCTCAAAGCACTTGATGCATTGCTTCCGGAAAAGCACAAGACAAACACCCACAATGACTGCAAGAAGAATAAGGGGCAGCAGATTGATTAATAGTGTCACCGGAGGGATATGACAAAGAAGCCCGGCAACAAAGTTTCCGATCGGAATGGTCACGATTCCGCAAAGCAGACCGAAGAACAGCTCCTTGTGCTGTTCTTTTTTTACAAGGCTCAGGGAAAACGGAAGCGTAAAGGATATGACACAGCCCATCATGGAGGACGTGACAAAGGCATTGTAATTGCCGATCGCCTCGTCTTTGCATACGACCTGCGCAAGCTGCATTCCGCCCATATCGTTGGCAAAAACAGATGCCGGCAGAACAGAGGGGTCGATGCCGAACGCATCGTAAAAGCTCTCAAAGGCCGGTGTCAGCCACACGCCCACGGCCGGAGCGATGACGATCATTCCAAGCATGGATAAGGTCATAGCACCAAACAGAGAAAAGCCCTTTGCAAACTCTTTTCCTAAACCAATGCGGCTACCGAACAGCCAGTCAAGTGCCCCCAAAAAGGAGAAAACTAAAACAAGTACCGATATCACGCTCATAAGGTCACCTCTTTAAAGCCATCGTCCGTCAGGATCCATTTTGTCTTAAAGCCGGCAGCCAACAGCATTTCTTCGGCTTCTTTAAAATGACAATCGATGTAGCTTTTATCGTGACAATCGGACGTGATCACCACGCCAAAGCCCAGACGATGAAACTCCTTTAGGAACTCCATCTGCGGATACGGTGATGTTCGATAAGCGCGCGAAATGGCGCCGGTATTGACCTCGAAAAGCGGTATTTTTCCCCGGAGCGTATGGATGGCTTCATATCCTAAGCATAGATATTCCTTCGAAGAGGTATCGATAAAGTGCCCTTTTTCGTTGTTTTTAGTCAATAGATCGAAATGTCCGATGATATCGACCTTTCGTTCGGGAAGGCGCATGACCGTATCATAGTATTTTTTTGCAAAAGCCATTCCGTTTCCGTCAAAAAGAGTATCGATGTACTGTTTTGTTTCCTGAAGTCCACGGTCGAAGCCGTATTTCTTTCCATCGATATCCAGATAATGCACCGACCCGATCCGGTAATCGTACATATCCGCTTTTACTTCGGAATAAAACTCCCATTCCATGCCGCAGAAAACATCGAGCTGTCCTTTGTATTTTTTCTTTAGCGCACGTATTTCCTTCTGGTATTCTATCGCTTTTTCTTCGGTCATTTGATAAGGATAGTCGGAAAAGCTCATATACGAATGCTCCGAAAAGCCGATGGAATCGAAGCCTCTGGCAATCGCCTCAACGATCATTTCTTCCGGCGTATCCTTGCCGTCGGCATAGGTGGAATGGATATGTAAATTCTGTTTATAGCTCATAGATCATACCTCAAAAGCCGAAGGCCTTTTGCAATATTTTTTTGTTATCCGATAAAATCCTGTGTAAAGTAGCTTCTATAGTCCGCTTGCGCATGATAACCGCCGCCTACACCCAGCTCTTTGTAGTGCGAAGCCAGGATATTGCTCCGATGACCGGTTGAATTGACCCAGCCATTATGCGCCAAAACAGCGGTTCGGTAGCCTGCGCCGATGTTTTCACCGGCTCCGCGTGATAGCGTGATATTCTGCGCTTTCAGACGCTCGGAAAAGCTGCGTCCATCCAGACTGTCATGCGAGAAATAATTCTTCGCAGCCATATCCTCGCTGTGTAAACGCGCCGCTGTAGCGGCTTTTTCGTTCCACTTTAAGCTGCTTTCGCCATGGAATACGCGGAACGCATTGACCAGATGGAAGTTTGCCTTACTTTCTCCGGCAAGCTGTTCGGCGGATGGTGCCGAAGCGGCAGGAATATCCGGGCTTGCAAGATAGAGCATATGCAAAATGCCGTTGTCGTTCTTATCGGTGTAGCCGGTGACCATAGCGTTTTCGGTCTGTGTAAAGGAGAAGCTGGTCGCGCCGATGGCGGCGCCATCGCAGCTGGCGTTTTTGGCGTTGGAGCAGAGCGCAAGCACACGGTCGTCGGAAACACCGGCTAAGAAAAAGCTTTCGTAGGTATCCGTTCCAAACACGTACCAGGTAAGACCGGTGGTCGAGGGAAGCTTTTCATCCGGATGCCCGGCTGCGGCGGTCAAGGCTTCGACTGTCATGCCGATGGTGTAGGCGTTATCGCCTATGCATAAAGCACTGCTTTGAGTCTCCGGGGTGGGTTCATCGTTATCGTTGGGGGAGGAGGGCAGTGTTTCATCTTGTCCGCTTTCGGGAGAGGAGTCCTCGGTGACCATGATGTTGTAGAAGAGAAGAGCCATATCGCCACGCGTGATGGGCGTGCCGACTTGACCGACAAGACCTGCGGTATAGTTCTTTTGCTCAGCATAGTCCAAATAAGGGGAAGCCCAGTTTCCGTCGGTGGACTCCAGAGCGCCGGTCTCAGTCGAAACAAGGAGCTTGACGGCTTCCTCATACAGAATGTTGTTTTCGGGGCGGAAGGTGCCATCCTCATAGCCGTTCAGGATCTCGAACGAACACAGAATATTGACATAGCCGTTGGCCCAATGCCACGGTCCCATATCGTCAAAGAGCGTATATTCGTTTCCAAGCGAAGCGTATTCTCCTAAGACGGTGGCGCGGCAGAGCATGGTTGCGGCTTCGGCGCGTGTGATGGGAAGCTCTGCGCCAAACGTGCCATTCTCATAGCCGGACAAAACACCCATATAGTACAGCGTTTCAGCGGCGTTTGCGTAGTATTCCTTTCCAGTCACGTCCTTAAATGCGGCAGCGGCGGTGGAAAGAGAAAGAAGTGTGCAGAGCAGGGCAGAAATAAGAGAGATAAAGAAGCGTTTTTTCATAAAGGGCAGTCCTTTCTGACAAGCAGGGTCAATCGTCCACGCGAGAGCCGAGAAGCTCTACGTTTTCGCGGTAGAATTGCTCATAGCGTCCTTCGTCTAAGGCCTTGCGAATGCGCTCCATGAGTGTGTTGTAGAAATACAGATTATGCAACACGCAAAGGCGCATTCCGAGTAATTCGCGCGCTTTGAACAGATGACGGATGTAGGCACGCGAATAGCTGCGGCAGGCGGGGCAGTCACAGCGTAGTATTCCTTTCCAGTCACGTCCTTAAATGCGGCAGCGGCGGTGGAAAGAGAAAGAAGTGTGCAGAGCAGGGCAGAAATAAGAGAGATAAAGAAGCGTTTTTTCATAAAGGGCAGTCCTTTCTGACAAGCAGGGTCAATCGTCCACGCGAGAGCCGAGAAGCTCTACGTTTTCGCGGTAGAATTGCTCATAGCGTCCTTCGTCTAAGGCCTTGCGAATGCGCTCCATGAGTGTGTTGTAGAAATACAGATTATGCAACACGCAAAGGCGCATTCCGAGTAATTCGCGCGCTTTGAACAGATGACGGATGTAGGCACGCGAATAGCTGCGGCAGGCGGGGCAGTCACAGCCTTCTTCAATGGGGCGCGGGTCGCGCTCGTATTTGTTGTTGTTTAGATTGATGAGCCCTTTCGAGGTGAACAGATTGCCGTGACGGGCATTGCGGCTGGGCATAACGCAGTCGAAGAAGTCCACTCCGCGGCGCACAGCTTCCAAAATGTTGACCGGCGTGCCCACGCCCATCAGGTAGCGCGGCTTGTCCTGCGGCATGAACGGCTCAACATCTTCGATGATGGAATACATGACCTCAGCCGGTTCGCCCACGGCAAGTCCGCCGATAGCATATCCATCCAATTCCAATTCCGCGATCTCCTTCATATGATCGGTACGCAGATCGGAGAAGGTACAGCCCTGGTTGATGCCGAACAGCATTTGCTTAGGATTGACCGTGTCGGGAAGCGCATTGTTCTTAGCCATTTCCTCCTTGCAGATGCGTAACCAGCGCGTGGTGCGTGCGCAGGCAGCCTTGGAATAGCTGTGCTCGGCCGGATTGGCGACACATTCGTCAAAGGCCATGGCAATGGTAGAGCCGAGGTTGGATTGGATCTTCATGCTTTCCTTGGGACCCATGAAAATGCGCTTGCCGTCCATATGGGAGGCGAAGAGAACGCCCTCCTCGCTGATCTTGCGAAGCACAGCCAGCGAAAAGACCTGGAAGCCGCCGCTGTCGGTGAGTACCGGGCCCTGCCAGTTGAAGAACTTGTGAAGTCCGCCCAATTCCTTGATCACATCGTCGCCGGGGCGCACGTGCAGATGGTAGGTATTGGACAATTCGACCTGACATTTGATTTGCTTCAGGTCATCGGTGCTGACGCCACCCTTGATAGCGGCTGAAGTTCCCACATTCATAAAAACCGGCGTCTCGATCACACCATGCGGCGTGATAAATCGTCCGCGCCGGGCGGTATTTTCTTTTTTTAATACAATAAACATAGCTATGTCCTTCCAAACATTTTTTCTAAGCGTTCCTTGGTATATTCGACAAGCACCGGCCGTCCGTGCGGACAATACAGCACGGCATCGTTGGAGAAGATCTCCTCGCAGATCAGGCGGTTGTCTGCTTCGGTAAAGGTATTCCCGGCCTTGATAGCCGCCTTGCAGGCGGCGGTATACAGCGCCCGGTCGAAAATCTCTCCGGCACTTTTGGTATTCCCTTCGGCAAGCTTTCCGGCCAAAAAGGTGAACACATCGCGAACATCGCCCGGCTCGATACGGGTCGGTGTGGAGCGCACTAAAAAGGTATCTGAGCCGAATTCCTCAAAATCGAAGCCGATAGCGTTGAAATAAGCGGCATTGGCTCCGACGGCGTCGAATTCCTTAGGTGTAAGTGTGACCGAGATCGGCTCCAGCAAGAACTGCGCATCGTTGGTGTCGGCGGCGTGCTTGATACGCTCGTAGATGATACGCTCGTGTGCGGCGTGCTTATCGATCAGAAACATACTTCCGGCACGCTCGGCAATAAGATAGGTGTTGAAGATCTCGCCGACATAGACCGCCTTTGCAAATTCATTTTTGCGCACAAGCTGCTCTTGCGTATATACCGTCTGGCGAATCGGTTCTTTTCGCGCCGGTTCGGTAAACAGGGGCTTGACCTCGGTGTAGACCAGCTCATTCGCAGATGCCCCCGGCGCAGACGAATCAAAGGGATTGCCGTTTTCAGGCGCAAGGGATACCTGTGGGAGGGGCGTTTTGCCTGTTTCCGGTGGAACGACCGGTGCCGGCTCTGCCTTTGCTTCGTCCTCTGTGGGCTTGCCTTCGCCTGCATAGGGTGGCACCGACACCTGCGGAACGATCGGCTCCGACTCCTTTGGTGGCATCGCTTTTTCTAAAGCTTCCGCTGTCATGGACAGTCCGCTTTTCTCATCGACCGGCGGCGTATGCGGCGGTGCATTTTGTAACAGTGCTTTGCGATCCGGTGGCAGATGGGTGATGAGGTTTTCGGCAGATGCCGAGGGAGCGTGAGGGATCGGCGGAACAGGTGGCACAGGTGGAATCGGCGGTACAGGAGGAACAGGCGGTACAGGTGGATCCGGTGGAACCGGCGGCACAGGCGGTGCGGACGGTATCGTTTCCTCCTCTGTCTCAAAGGAAAAGGTATGTGAAAGACCGCGTGACAGGGCGTTCTTTACGGCAAAATACAGCGTGTCGAACACTGTGCGCTCATCGGAAAATTTGATCTCTAATTTGGCCGGATGGATGTTGACATCCACTAACCGCAGATCAAGCTCCACAAACAGCATACACGCCGGGAATTTTCCGACCGGGCAGAAGCCCCGGAAGCCTTCCTCTAACGCTGCAAGCAGTGTGCGGCTTTTGATATATCGTCCGTTGACAAAAAAATTCTGCATATTGCGATTGGGCCGGCAGATCTCCGGCTTTCCAATGTAGCCGTGAACGCGCACACCGGTATATTCATAATCGACCGGCAGCATAGACGAAGCAAATTCCCGTCCAATGGCGGCGTAGATGGCATTCGTCAGCTTGCCGTCACCGGGGGTCTGGAGCTTTGTGTTCCCATCGCTAATGAGGCGAACCGAGAGGTTGGGGCGTGACAGGGCAAATTTTTCGCACACGGCAAACACAGCCGTGGCTTCGGTAGAATTCTTCTTTAGAAATTTACGCCGTGCCGGGGTATTTTCAAAGATGTTTTCCACGATAATGGTAGTTCCATCCGGGCAACCGGCTTCTTCCACCGAAACGACCTCGCCAAAGCGGCAGACAAACAATGTACCGTTCGGGTCGTTACGCCTTTTGGTGAGGATGCGCACACGGGAAACGGCGGAAATGGCCGCCAAGGCTTCGCCGCGAAAGCCAAGTGTCCCGATGGCTTCCAGATCGCTTCCGTCCTTAATTTTGCTGGTTGCATGACGAAGAATGGCACTGGGGACGTCCTCGCGCGCCATTCCACAACCATCGTCCGTGATACGCACAAAGGAGGTGCCGCCGTCCTTGATCTCTACGGTGACGGTGGTCGCACCGGCATCGGCACAGTTTTCAAGCATTTCCTTGACGGCAGAAGCCGGACGTTCGACCACCTCGCCGGCGGCTATAAGATTGGCGGTATGCTTATCAAGCACATGGATGATTCCCACGGTCACACCTCCTTTTTCGAATGCTTATGCTTAAGAAATGGTAAATTTCAAGCTGATATCGGCGGCTCTTACGGTATGTGTCAGCGCCCCGATGGAAATGATGTCCACGCCGGTCTGTGCGACCTCGACAAGGCTCTTTTCGCCCATGTTTCCGCTGGCTTCGACCAAGGCACGACCACCGACAAGCTCCACGCATTCGCGCATTTTCTCGTTGGACATATTGTCTAACATAATGATATCGGCTCCGGCCTGCAAGGCTTCAAGAAGCTGCTCCTTGGTTTCGACCTCCACCTCGATCTTGAGTGTGTGGGGAATGACGGCACGGGCATTCTTCACTGCATTTGTGATACCGCCCGACACGGCGATGTGGTTGTCCTTGATAAGAACGCCGTCGGCCAGATTGAAGCGGTGATTGGTGCCACCGCCGACACGCACAGCGTATTTTTCCAGCACGCGCAGTCCCGGTGTAGTCTTACGGGTATCGGTGATTTTAGCCTTTGTTCCTTCGACCTCTGCCACAGCGGCATGGGTGCGCGTGGCGATACCGGTCAGACGCTGCATAAAATTGAGCGCGGTACGTTCGCCGGTCAGCACGTTTTGTGCATTTCCGGTCACTTCGGCGATCACATCGCCTTTTTTCACTGCCTCTCCGTCTTTGAAGAAGGCTTCGAAGCGGATATCTTTATCGACACGCTCAAAAACGTGTGCGGCAAGCGGAACGCCACAAAGGATCATGTCCTCTTTAGCGACAAAGCGACCGTGTGCGGTCTTATCCTCCGGGATAGTGGAGAGGGTGGTGATGTCTCCTGTTCCGATATCCTCGTTTAAGGCAAGCGAAAGGATCTGTTCGATCTGGGGATTGTTGAATAAAAGCATGAAGGATTTCCTCCGTATGTAAAGTTGCGATACTAATCGACGATATAATGGGAGCCTATGCTCTGCGTGCGCTCACAGGCACTTTCCGCAATGACGGTAGAAGCGACAGCGGCGTTGAAAACGGTGTATTGCTTGACGGTCGAAAGCTGCATTCGGCGGTATTTGTCATACACGCCATCAAGCTCGGCGTGTGCCTTCGTTAATTCAGCTGTATGGCGAATCGCGCCGACGTTTTTGGTCATCAGCTCTTTCATAAAGGCGATGTCCGCATCGATCTCGCTGTCGGACACGCAGGGGGTATCAAAGTGTTCCGTCTCTTCCGGCAGTGTGAGCGCGTGACCGGTGAGCGGACGAAAATCGGCGTTGATGGTGCGTGCGGCACGCCGTCCGAACACAAGACACTCCAAGGTTGAATTGCTGGCCAAGCGGTTCGCGCCCTGTACACCGGTGCAGGCCACCTCGCCGCAGGCGTAAAGCCCGGATACAGCGGTGCGCGCATGAAGATCGGTTTTGATGCCGCCCATCAAATAATGCTCGGTCGGATGCACCGGGATGTGATCGTAGGGGACGTTGATGCCAAGCGAACGGCATTTTTCGAAAATAGTGGGGAAGCGTTTGGCAAAAAAGGCTTCATCCATGTCCGAAACGTCCAGATACACCACCGAATCGCCGGTGATGGCCATGTTTTTGAGAATTTCACGCGTAACGATATCGCGCGGAGCCAGATCACGCAGCGAATGCTTGTTATACATAAATGCTTCTCCGGCACTGTTGCGAAGTACTGCTCCTTCGCCGCGCACCGCCTCGGAAATGAGGAACATTCGTCCTTTATCCACACCCACAGCTAAAGCAGTTGGATGGAATTGAACGAACTCCATATCCTTGCAGGGGGCACCGGCACGCAGAGCGGCGGCGATCCCATCGCCGGTCGCGCCTTGGGGGTTGGTGGAATATTTATACAATTGTCCGATCGAGCCGGTGGCAAGCACGACATTGCGCGAGAAAACAGCGCGATCGCCTGTGCCATCATTGACCACCACGCCGCTTGTGCCGTCGCGGTCGGTCAGCACATCCACAAGGAAGGTATTCCAGAACACGGTGATATTGGGACGGGTCGCGACTACCTCGCCTAATGTTTTGGTCATGAGCTTGCCGGTCGCATCACCGCCGCAGTGCAGAATACGCCTACAGCAGTGTCCACCCTCACGCGTGACGATGATGTCACCGTTCTCATCCCGGTCGAAGGGAACGCCTAAGCGCAGCATATCCTCAATGACCTCAGGGCCCTCGGTAACAAGCACACGCACAGCCTTTTCATTGCAATGTCCGGCCCCGGCAATGAGCGTGTCTCGGATGTGATCCTCGAAGCAATCGGTAGGCTGTGTGACAGCGGCGATACCGCCCTGGGCAAGCCACGAGCTTCCCCCGTCTAAAGCGCCCTTCACGATGAGTGCCACACGGTATTTGGGGTCTAAGCAGAGGGCGCAGTATAGCCCGGCAAGCCCTCCGCCGACAATGACGGCATCGTAGCATTCCTGTTCGTTTTTTACATTTTCATGGCTGAAGAGATAGCGTCTCATTTTTTGTTCTCCTGTGCCGCCTGCATCATGCGCTCTAAGCAGCCGGCGGCAAGTTTAGCGATGTTTTGGTCTAATACAACTTCATTTTCTGCTTTTGGATCGTTTAATACGTTGTACACATCGGCAAGTGTTGTTTTTTTCATATCCTTGCAGATGAGTGTTTCGGCAAGCAGATAGAACGATTTATCGGGATACTCCTCGCGTAAGCGGTCGCACACGGCGCGTTCCGTCCCGATGATAAATTCCTTATTATCCGATTCTGCGGCATAGCGAATGATCCCGGAGGTGCTTCCGGCGAAATCTGCGGCAGAAACCACCTCGGCTTCGCATTCCGGATGCACCAAAAGGAGTGCATTCGGATGAGCCGCACGCGCTTCTTCGACCATGGCGGCGGTGATATGCTCATGCACCGGGCAATAGCCGGAATGCAGATAGAAGTTTTTTTCCGGAAGCTTATCGGCGATATAGGAGCCGAGATTTTTATCCGGTACAAAGATGATCTCCTGCTCGGCAAGAGAACGCACGATGGCAAGCGCATTGGAGGAGGTGACACATACATCGCATTCTGCCTTGGTTTCGGCAGACGAATTGATATAGCAGACAACAGCGGCATTTGGATGCAGAGCCTTCAGCGCATGGATATCTGCCGGACTTACCATGTCTGCCATAGCACAGCCGGCCTGCGGCACGGGCAAATATACCTTCTTTTCGGGATTTAATATTTTGGCACTTTCGCCCATGAAGCTCACGCCGCAGAATACGATGCATTCAGCAGACGAGGCTTTGGCGCGTTTGGCAAGCTCAAAGCTGTCGCCGCAGAAATCGGCGATCTTCTGAACCTCTAAATCTTCATACAAATGCGCAAGAATC
>CAZAWG010000005.1:0-17162 GCA_964488785.1 uncultured Oscillospiraceae bacterium
TAGGGAGACTCCTTTACTTGTTGGTTTCCTTTTAATCATAACACACGACAGCGCTTTTTGCAAGACGAAATATGTGTGTTCTGCATTATTTTTTATAGGCTTTCTGCTGTTCAGAGCCGTATGCTCTGAAGAAAAATACGTGCAGGACGCTTTCGCCCGGCAGCATACACGAAGCTGTGATGCTTGTAGAAGCACTTTATTTGCAGTATAACACAAAATGCGAAAAATAACTATGGTTATTGCAGGGGAACGTCTATGAAAGCAAGAGAAAAGTCGGTATATGCTATCAAAAAGGCTGGGAGAAAATCAAAGAGCAGCTGCAAGCGCTGCAACTGCTCCGAAAAACGGTTTCTATGTGAGAAGAGGTAAGATCTGCTCGATCAGATACACCGCCGCACACGCCGATAAAGCTACGGTGACCAAGCCTTTTTTAAAGAAAGACAAAAGCAGGGCAACGGCAAGACCCACAACAGCAGACTGCAAGTGTTCTGTAGAGAAAAGGATCGCCGGGAGGGTCATAGCTGCTAATACCGCATACGGAATATAGTACAGGAACGAACGAATAAACCGATTGGTGATCTTTTTGCGAAAGGCTACAAAGGGCAGCATACGGATAAGATACGTCACGCCTGCCATTACGGCAAGGCTTGCCCATACATACGGAGTCATGCTCATAGCTGTTCCTCCTTTTTTCTTTCGTCGGTCTTGTCCGCTTCGTCTGGAATGGGAGCTAAAAGCGCACCAACGGTTGCCGCCGTTATGGCACAAATAATGATGACAAAGCCGGAGGACACGTTACGAAGCACCGGGATAAAGGAGAAAGCACAGGACAGCATTGCCGCTATCGCTACCACGACCGTCACAGCGCCGGACGAGCGCATAGCCGGAACGATGATCGCCAAAAACATTCCATAGATGGCAATGCCGAGTGCCGAGGTGAGCGAAGCAGGAAGAAGATCGCCTGCCACGGCTCCTAAGAGCGTTCCGCCCGACCAGCCTAAGAATGGCAGAAGGATCAGCCCGGCCATGTATTTTTTGCCTATCTCGCCGGGCTTTCCGCTGGATACCGCAAATATCTCATCGGTATTGCCGAAAGCGATCCATAATCGATCAAGAAGTGAAACGCTTTTGTGCATTTTCTGCGACAACGATATCGACATGAGCGCATAGCGCAGATTGATGACAAGCTGCGTTAGAGCCATTTCGGCAAGCGAACCGCCGCCTAAAAGAAGCGTCAGTCCGGCGAATTGTCCGGCTGAGGTCAGATTGGTCATGGAAATGAGCATAGCCACAAGCGGCGGCAGGCCACCGGCGGAGGTCATGATGCCAAAGGTAAAGGAAACCGAAAGATAGCCTAAGGCGATGGGGATGCCGTCACAAAGACCGGTGCGAAAGGAATTTTGGAGAGATGTGTGTGTCATGCCGGAGAGCCTCGTGAAAAAAGATAAAAAAAGCAGCATGAGGCTGCATCGAAAAAACGGTTTGAATATCAGCTGTTATTTTCGGCTGTGGGGATGTAAGAAATCTGCGTTTTGGAGAAAAAACTGTTTGAAATGAAATATCTCGCATGGCTCGATATGAAATGAACCTTCGGTTCGTGAAATGCTTTGCTTTTAAAATACGCCTTGTATCAAAGACCGCAAGGTATACTTCATGCACGAAGTGTACCTCATGGCACAGCCGTTTCACACGCCGTAAGGCGCGTTTCATTGAAAAAGCACTTCTTAACGAAGTGCTTTTTCTGGAGCTGGTAGCCGGACTTGAACCGGCGACCTGTTGATTACGAATCAACTGCTCTACCAACTGAGCCATACCAGCATTTACTTGATTATTATAACACCCGGAGGACGGTTTGTCAATATCCAATTCCAAGTTTTTTTCGCGGTATCGTTCATTTTTTGCACAAATCGAACATGGATTGTCGCCGAGATGAAGTGTTTTCGAAAAATTCACGGTTCTTTTTCATTATTTCTTCGTAAGGCTATTGACAAACGTGGGGAAAGAAGGTATACTATAGCCGAAGTTAGTCAAGACTAACCAAAAGGAGAATGCCCCATGGGAAATGCCATTATTATCTGCATATTGCTTGTTTTCGCGTTGCTTGCACTTCGTGAGACAAAAAAACGCCTGAGGGGCGGCTGCTGTGGCGGCGGCGATGAGCCGGTCAGACTCAAGCCGCAGGATGCAGAGTCTTCGCATTATTCGCACAAAATGTTGGTTTACATCGATGGCATGACCTGTGCGCATTGCAAGGCACGTGTGGAAAACGAGTTTCATTCGCATCCCGGAATGCTTGCCAAGGTCGATCTGAAAAAGAAATATGCCAAGGTTTGGAGCAAGCAGCCACTAAGCCGCGAAACCGTTGAGGCGATCGTGAAAAAAAGTGGTTATACGTTTGTGCGGTGCATTCACGCATGATCCATCCAAGCCGTTTGAGCGTTCAACCACCCAAACGGCAACATTTTTCGCCGTTGGTTTGCCGCAACTAACCAAGTGCAAAGGAGACTCTATGAACATTGTCATTGTCGGCGGTCATGACTGTATGCACTGCCAATACAAGCAGATATGCAAGAAATATGGCTGTAAATGCAAGGTATTTACCCAATGTCCCGCCAATTTTCAGAACCAAATCGGTTCACCCGAAATGATCGTGGTCTTTACCGGCACGGTGGCACACAAAATGCTGAAATGCGCCTGCAAGCAAGCCGAAAAAACGGGCACCAAAATACAATATGTCCATTCTTCCAGTGCCAGTGCTTTACACGAGGTTTTAACACGGCATTTTGGTTGATTTTTATGCCGGCTGAAAAAAGCAGTCTTACAGAGAAGCTCTGCGAGACTGCTTTTGCCCTTTGTACGTGTTTACTATGCTTTTTCTCTGAATCGCAAGTTCCAATGGACGCGCGATGGGCAAAGAACACGCGGACGGAAACCTTGTGTTTTAGTCTAAATTTGGGGCTTCCTCGCAGAAGAATTCAAGCTGTTCGGAGTCGGGCCCGTATACAAAGGCGATCTCGGCCGGGAGCGGCGGTTCGCTCGGAAGGGCCATGCTCCGGGGTGCCATCTTCTCCTTTGCCCCATATGCAAGCGCACGCTCAAAGGCTGCCTTGCAGTCCTTCACCGCCAATGCAAGATGTACATATAAGCCTGCTTGCTCGTCAAAGCAGGTGCGCTCCTTTCCATCAGAAAAAAGCTCAATGCAGACTCCGCCGCCGATGTCTAATAACGCGATGGTTCGCTCCCCGGATACCCAGCGGCGATATTCCTTTGCCCCTAAGCCCTCCGTGTAAAAGCGATACGACTTCTCAAAATCCGATGCATGAAGGGCTATATGATGAAAGCCTGTGCAGCCCAGTATTTTGTTTTCTCTTTCCATTTCGGTGTTCTCCTTTATCTTTATTCGCTTAATAATAAGATCGTCTCAAAGCTTCCGGCGTCAAGTATATCCCCGGCTTGTAACGTCCCGGCACGCTCAAGCTCCATTGCTTCGTTTATCCGGTATACCGCAAAGGCTCCGGTGTGGTCCGTGTCAAAGGACAATTGCTGTGCCTGGGGCTTTACATTCACAAGCATGACCGCATGGGATGCCCCATCGCTTGCCGCCATCGAAAAGATGCCCGGCTCGTCATTTTGTACGTCTACCACATTTTTCCGCTTGTACAGCTCGTTATACGCCTTAAATACATAATAGGCCTTGAACGGCGCGTGCCTTAGCGGATCGTATAACCCTTGGTAATCTCCGTGTACCTGCCCATCGTAATACATGAGCATATCGACAGCTGTTCCATGCATACCGATGAGCATTTCCGCAATGGACGCTGCATCCTCTAAGGTGCCGCGCCGGTGAATGCCCGGATTCCATTCGTTCAAAATGCTTTCTGTCTTTTCAAAACCATATTTGGCAAGAGCTGTGTGTACATAATCCGCATACGCTTTATTTTTCTCCAAATCGGAATAGGAATGCCATGAGAAGAAATCGAGCGGCAGATGGTTTTGAGAAGCATACGCCAAAAAGCGTTCAAAGCACTCCATGAAATAGCCGGTGCGCGAGCTGGAATTGGCTGTCTTTGCTACATTGTTTTCGAACAGAGCATAAAAGCCGCAGGAAGCGTAGCCGCCGATTTTGATGCTCGGAAACCGTTCTTTTAAATAGGGAGCGACCACCCGGTATAGCTCCAAATACTGTTCGAAGGTCCCCTTCCACATACAGTTGTCGGCGATATCCGGGAAATTGTCCGGTTCGTTCCATATTTCCCAGTATTCGATCCCCAGATGAAAGCCATTTGCCCAGCCTTCGTTGTAGTGGGCGATGATCCTTTCGCAGATCTTCGCCCATTTTAAATTGTCGCGCGGTGGATAAATGTAATAAGCTTTGATATGCTGTTGGTTTTCGATGGTTTCACCAAGACGATAGAATATTTTGACCTCCTGTCTGCTTATGGCGGTAAGCAACCAATCGGTAAAGGCAAAATCATAGGAGGCCGGGTCATTTTCATCGGCTTCAAAATTCCGAAAAATGTTGTGGATATCCACAAAACGTCCATTTCCATACACACCGCCTGTATCGTGCAGACGCGCTATGGGAATGCCGGCTTCCTTCATATAGTGGAACATTGCATCGTTTGCTCCCAACAGCGGTGCATTGTTGATCGCGTGCAGGGGCTTGACTTTTCCATGATGTTCTGCAAAGCGTATTTTCATGCGTATTTCCTCCGTTTCGAGCGCGTGCGTCGATAGCCTTCTTACTTGGCAAGCGGCTTTATACGTTCGGTTAAGCGTGCTGCGATCTGAGCTACACCATAAATGTTCGGATGCACAAGATCGGCAGATATCAATGTCATGTCGCCCAAAAGGTCTAAGCCGTTTATGTAGGTCACATTCGAATATGCACGCGAACGAACGAGGGCTTCCAGCTCTTTGCGCCAGATTTTGGCACGGTCGTTCGGATCAAACGTATCGCCGCAATGATAAAACGGTGAGATGATCACGATGGGCTTGTCGGGGTTATCGGTTGCGGTCTTATCGATGGCATACCCGGCGCGGGTGCGGATGGTTTCCTCATCCCAGCCCAACACATTGATGCCTAACTCCATGACTAACATATCCCATCTGTTTTTCTGTCCGCATTCGGCGATATAATCAATAAACGCCGGTTCCATACAGCAGGAGCCTGCCATGCCTTTGTTGAGAAGATCATACCGCAGGTTATGTGCTGTGACCGATGGCCAGGCATGGGACATATCAATGGAGTTGGAGCCATGGGTGATAGAGGAGCCGTAGCAAAGCAGCGTTTTGGACGGGAGGTCTGCACAGGAGGGAGGCTCGATGTCGCCGACGATGTCAAACAGCTTAAAGCTGCCTCTGTCTAAGATCACGCGCACAATCTCCGGATCCCACTCGCTTTCTAATGCCTGTGTCATAGAACGTAAGGCAGAAAGGTTTTCCGTGTGTTCGATGACAAATTCCTCCGGGGTGGTGGACACGCATTTGTGGCATTCGTGATCCGGCCAGCCGCCTTGAATGGCACCGCGATAGACGTGAAAACAGCCTTCGCCCTCCGGCACGGACATTTTTATGATCGCTCTTTCGCCCTTTATGCGAAAGCGAAGCTCGATACCGGTGGCGACTTCTGCCATATTTCGTCCCTGTTGACCGTCCAGATTCTCATATACGTTCTGTGGCAGACGGCGAAAGGATACGCTGCCATCGGCGTTTGTGAGGAGCTGTTCTACGCCAAACAGCTCTGCGTTTTTATAAAGCATGAGTAACCTTCTTTCGTTTTTTGCTTGTAATGTAAGTATAACATGGTTTTTCGTAAATTGCAACAGAAACTATAGGTTCTGAGCGTTTTTTTGAATGAAAAGCACAGAGAGGGGGAGAAACGTTGGAGGGTGGAAATACATGGTTTGCACAAACCCTACCAACGAGCAAGCTTCGCAGAAACTGAAAAATAGTCTTGCAAATTTCCAAAATTATGTTATAATAGGATAAAACCTTATATTTAGGAGGAACAACCATGCTTGAAACTGTATTAAAGGCCTTTGGCCTTTCGGAAACACCGAAGCCACTGGGCGATGGACACATCAATTCCACCTACCGTGTCGGGAATGTTGTACTTCAAAGATTAAACACCGATGTATTCACCAATCCTGGTGGCGTGATGGACAATGTATGTCTTGTGACAGAATATATCACGAAAAAGCTTTCTGAAAATGGTGAGGATGCTTCCCGGCAGACCCTGCATTTTCTTCGCACGCTGGACGGCAAGAGCTTTTATGAGGGCCAGGAGGGGGCGTATCGCGCCTATACCTTCATTGACGATGCTTACACCGTAAACGATGAAAAGACGCCGGAGGTCTTGTATGAGGCCGCCTTGACCATTGGAAAATTCCAAAGGCTGTTAGCCGATTTCGATGCCGAAAAATTATTCACGGTCATTCCGGATTTCCACAATACGCCCAAGCGCGTGGAAAACCTGAAAAAGGCGATCGAGAAGAATGCTTCCGGACGGGCAGAGTCCGTCAAAGAGGAGATCGAATTTGCGCTTTCTCTGGAAGAATTTGCCGGACAGATCACCGAAGCCATTGCAGAAGGCTCGGTTCCGCTTCGTGTCAGCCATAACGACACCAAGCTCAACAACGTGCTGTTTGACAATGCGACCGGCAAGGGCATTTGTCTGATCGACTTGGACACCGTTATGAGCGGCTCCTATCTGTATGATTTCGGCGATGCTATGCGCTTTGGCGCTTCTTCCGCAGCCGAGGACTGCACCGACTGGGACAAGGTCTGGTTCGATTTAGAGCTGTTCGAAGCCTTCGCAAAGGGCTATTTGGAAAGTGCGGCTTCGGTGTTGACCAAGCGCGAAAAGGAATTAATCTACACCTCGGTCATCATGATGACCTATGAATGCGGCACACGCTTTTTGACCGACTACATCGATGGTGATGTTTATTTCAAGGTGGCACATCCTCTGCACAATCTCGACCGCGCACGCAACCAGTTTGCACTTGTGAAGGATATGCTTGCCAAACGGGAAAAAGGCGAAGCCATTGTAAAAAAATATTTGTAAGGAGTCTGTTTATGAGCCATTTATCCTTTCGTTTGATCTCCTCGGCACACAAATGCTTTGAGGACACGCCGGTCGATTCTCTCCGTCAGCTCGCTCATGCAACCGCTCTCCGGAACGACCGCTTTGCCTTTGAGGCGGCTCTGTCCTCTTCGGAAAATCGCAAGGTCTGTGTGCGCCTCGAGTCCCCCTTGAAGGACTATATCACCATCCGCCGCATTGCCTGCGTGGAGGTGGCACACCCGGCGTATGCCATCACGGTCGATACCGATTATCTGCGCGATAAACAGCCCGGACGGTATCCCGATCTGCTGCTTCCGCTCGGCTACAACGACAGTGTGGTTTTAAGTGCAAATGCAACGGTTTCCTTCTGGATTGAAGCAAAGCTTCCGGAGTCTGTAGAAGCCGGACTTTATCCCATCACCGTTTCGGTATATACGCCGGAGGGCGAAATGCTTTTGTCGGAGCGCATGGAGTTGGAGGTCATTGGCGCTGTGCTTCCGGAGCAGAAGCTGACCTATACCCAATGGTTCCATTGTGACTGCTTAGCCACCTATTATGGAGTGGATGTGTTCAGTGAGGCACATTGGCGCATTATTGAAAGCTTTCTACAGACCGCCGTGGACAACGGCATGAATATGCTGCTTATGCCGGTCTTTACACCGCCGCTTGACACAGCCGTAGGTGGCGAACGTCCGACAGTACAGCTTGTCAAGGTCGTTAAATGCGGTGATACATATACCTTTGATTATACGTTAGTCGAGCGTTGGCTTGAAATGTGTGAACGCTGCGGCATTCGCTATCATGAGATCTCGCATCTGTTTACGCAATGGGGCGCAGAGCACGCACCTAAGATCATTGCCACCGTAGATGGCGAAGAAAAGAAGCTGTTCGGCTGGGAGACCGATTCGCTGTCGGAGGAATACATCGGCTTTTTGCGGCAGTTTATCGTGTCGTTCAAGAGCTATTTGAAGAAAAAGGGCGTCCTGGAAAATACTATGTTCCATCTGTCGGATGAGCCGAGTGCTGATCATGTGGAGCGATATGTTAAGCTGCACGCCGCCTTAGACGATCTGTTTGCGGACACGGTGTATGCGGATGCGCTTTCCGGCTATGAATTCTATACCACCGGCGCAGTCAAGCGTCCCATCGTGGCGACCGACCATATCGAGCCGTTTTTGGAGAATCATGTGCCGGAGCTGTGGTGCTACTATTGCTGTGGAGAGCATGAAAAGGTATCCAACCGCTTTATTGCCCTCAGCATGAACCGCACCCGTGTGATCGGACTTCAGCTTTTCAAATACGATATCAAGGGCTTTTTGCAGTGGGGCTACAATTTCTATTATTCCTATCTGTCGCTCCGTCCCATCGACCCTTACATCTGCAACGACGGCGAAAACAACTGGGTGCCGGCAGGCGACACCTTCTCGGTGTATCCGGGTCCCTTTGGAAAGCCGTATGAATCGCTGCACATGGCAGGCTTTACGCAGGCATTATCCGACTTAAGAGCGCTTGAATTGTACGCTTCGCTCACTTCCAAGGAGGAAGCTGTGGCGTTTATTGAGGAAGCGGCCGGACAGACCATCACCTTCTCCGATTATCCGCGCGGCGATGATTTTTGCGTGAGCCTTCGTGAAAAGCTTGATCGCGCGATCGCGGAAAAGCTTGACAGTCAAAACGCATAAAAATATAAGCAACAAATGAAAAGCAGGACGATCCAACATCGTCCTGCTTTTTTATGGTCTAAATGACTTTTTTAGGATTCTACACACTGAATAAAATCATAAGTGCTTAAATCCTCTGCCGCCATGATGGGGGTATAGGCGCGGGGAAATTTGACAAAGCACTCAACCTCTACCGCTTTTTCGGATAATTTCTCATATTTGACCGACTGAATCTCGATATCATGCTCCTTACAGGCTTCTGTAATACGTTTAATGATATCAGTCTCATTATTGGCGCGCAGAATGATATAATCCGAGGACGGTAAACGAAGCAATTTCAGATTCTTATGTAAAACGATCTGAATAATGAATTGAAACAGCGTAATGGCGATTCCCACAAAATACATACCCGAGCCGATGGCCATGCCGATACCGGCGGTGGACCAGAGTCCGGCGGCTGTCGTCAGACCGTTGATGACCTGCTTGCGCACGAATATGGTGCCGGCGCCCAAAAAGCCGATACCCGAAACAATGGAGGAAGCCACACGAGAGGGGTCTAATTTGACGTCTACGCCAATGGTCGTGGCATAGCGCAGGATGTCAAAAAAGCCGTATTTGGACACTTCCATCATAAGAGCGGAACCCAAAGCTACGATCAGATGTGTACGTAGGCCTGCTTCCTTTAGACGGTTTTTGCGTTCCAAACCGATCAGCGCACCGCACAGGGCTGCTAAAATACACCGACCGATCAGTTCAAGCTGCAGAAACAGCTCACTTGTGATTTGAGGCATTTTGCTTCTCCTTCTTCATGTAATAATTGTGTATTATACCAAAATGAAACCGGGCGTACAATGATTTTTGGTAAATATCTTATGAAAAATAAAACAATTAATGGTTGTTCATGTGAATACGGAAATACAGACTGCGGAATTCCGACGGAGACATCCCTTCGTGATATTTGAAAAAGCTGATAAAGGCATGGTGAGAGGAAAATTCCAACTCATCGGCGATCTCCTTGACATATTTGCCGGAATTGGCCAGCCGATCCTTTGCCCGGTTCAACAGAAAGGCATCGATGACCTCCCTTGTGTTCCTGCCATACTGCTTTTTTAATAGGCGCGACAAATGATCGGGCGAAAAGCCAAAATGTGCGGCAGCCTGTGTTACTCGCAAACGAGCCGAAGCGTTCACGCGGAGCCATTCATAGATCTCCTCCGCCTGCTTGTCGCGCTTTTCATCCATACGGTCGGCAAATTCAAGCTCCGCCAGAATGCGTATGGTAATGGCATTGACCATCGCCTCGTGCGGTGTGGGCAAAAAGGCATAGTGGAGCAGCTCCTTGAACAGATGCGGCACTGCAAAGGTTGGAAACAGACGCGAACGGAACGGAAGAACGCCGTTCTTCACCTGGAAATGCATCCAATAAAAGCTGACCTCTTTCTCTTGACCAATGCCGCAGTGCCACTGTCCCGGTTCTATGACCAAAAGACCGCCGGCAGGCACGTCATAGCGCATATCCTGCACGTTTAAGCGCACCACGCCGCTTAAAACGTAAAGAATTTCAAAGGTCTTTTCCACACGCTCAGGATGGGTCCATAGTGCTTTCGAGGAAAAGCGTCCGGCATAATCAAAGACAACGTTCGGATTGAGAAGCATATCGTAGGAGGCTTCGAAAATCATATCGGATTATCACACCTTTTGACGGATTTTGAGACTTGCTTTTTGGTATTTTTTATTATACAATAAATACAGAAAAAGTCAAGAAAAATCAGAAAAATTCATTTCACAAAGAGAGGGAGCATACATGAAAAGCTTTGATTACAGACAGGTCATGCTGAACGACGGCTATTTCGCCGCCAAGGAAAAGCTCAACCGCCATACCACCATCAACGCCGTTTACGACCGCTTTTACGACACCGGACGTATCACAGCCTTTAAGTTCGACTCCAAAGAGGTTCACTATTTTTGGGACAGCGATGTTGCCAAATGGATGGAGGGCGCAGCCTATATTTTAGCAAAATTTCCCGACAAGGCACTGGAAGCAAAGGTCGAGGAGCTGATCGACGACATCGAAGCCCATCAGGGCGATGATGGCTATTTCAACATCTTTTTCACGGTTCGTGAGCCGGAGGGACGCTTCAAAAACCGTGACCACCATGAATTATACTGTGCCGGACACCTGTTTGAAGCCGCTGTTGCCTATGCCGAAGCGACCGGGCGTGAGCGCTTTCTGCACTGCATGGAAAAATATGCGGCTTACATCCATCAGGTCTTTATGGTCGAAAAAAGTGCCGCTTTCTCAACACCCGGTCATGAGGAGATCGAGATTGCCTTACTAAAAATGTACCGGTATACTAAAAACAAGCTTTATCTGGATATGGCGGCTTTCTTTATCAACGAGCGCGGATATGGAAAAGAGGATGAACGCGGCGACTATAATCAGAGCCATCTGCCGGTGCGTGAGCAAACCGAAGCCTTTGGGCACTCGGTTCGTGCGGTATACCTGTATACCGCTATGGCGGATCTGGCGTATGAGACAGACGATGATGAGTTGAAAAAGGCCTGCAAGGCTCTCTATCATGACATCGTGGAACGCAAAATGTACATCACCGGCGGCATTGGCTCGACCCATTTAGGTGAGACGTTTACTAAGCCCTATGATCTTCCCAATGACGGTGCCTACACCGAGACTTGCGCCGGTATCGGACTTATGTTTTTCTGCGACCGAATGCTAAAGCTCGAAAACGATGCCACCTATGCCGATACCATCGAGCGTGTGTTCTATAACGGTGTGCTTTCGGGACTGTCGTTGGACGGCAAAGCGTTTTTCTATGAGAATCCGCTGGAGATCACCCTGCTTGACCATTTTTCCAACTGGTGTGGCACCAAACGCTTTCCCATCACCCAGCGGTTGGAATGCTTCGGCTGCTCCTGCTGTCCGCCGAACATCAATCGGCTTCTTCCCAAGCTGTGTGAATATGTATACGGCTTGGACGGCGATACGCTGTATATCAATCAGTTCACAGCAAGCACCTTGGACGATGGAAGTGTTCACTGCGAAATGCAGACGAATTATCCAAACGATGGACGTGTTCACATCTGCGCAAGTGGCGTGAAAGCGCTCGCTGTGCGCAAGCCCTCGTGGTGTACCGGTATACAAACGGATAAGCCCTATACCCGCCTCGAAAACGGCTATCTGCTCTTTGAGGACTGCACCGAGGTGACGGTCGAATTCGATATGAAGCCGTTTGCGGTGCGTTCCACCACACGAGTGGTCAAGGATGTCGGCAAGCTGTGCATACAGGCAGGTCCGATCGTATACTGTGCCGAAAGTGTGGACAACGGCGAAAATCTCCATCAGTATAGGCTCACACCGAATGTCTCAGCGACCGCCGCTTTTGACGCAAGCTTTGGTTTGAACACACTGAATGTTCAGGCGGAGAAGCTCATAGATACCGCAGGCGGTGTCCTATATGCACGTGCCGATGCGGATGCACCGCAAACCGAAAAGGTCACTCTGCATATGATCCCATACAGCTGCTTTGCCAATCGCGGCGAAAGCGATATGCTGGTTTGGTTCAACATGGGCGTATAATTATATACCGGTATACAAAAAGAACGATCCGTAAAACGATCGTTCTTTTTTCTTTTCATGCTATTATGCTCCCCGGTTCATTGAAGGAGCGCTTTTTGGGGTGAAACAACAAAGTGTGCATAAAGGATCAGGCAGAGGAACAGCAGAAAGGAGATGCCGGATAACAGCTGTTGTCCATATAGTGTAATTCCAAACACCGTGTTTCCACTTGTCTGTATCCACTCCAACACCCGGCTTCCCACAAGCGAAGCGACAAAGCCGGAAAGGCCCGATATACTGTTTTTGATTGCTGAAGCATGAACGAAATAATCGGTTTTCACATAGCTGTACATGATGTTGAAGGAATTCTGATTGATGCCGGCTAAGGAACAGTTGATAAAGATCGTAAAGGGAATGATGAGCCACCAGCGCCCCGGTGCACAGAAAAAGCCGATCAAAAAGCCGACCGCCGCAAGGCCATAGCCCAATTCCAACCCTTTGGCAAAGCCATATTTGTTGGCAAATTTACCGAGTGGCATGGACAGCGAAAAACGTCCTAAATTGCCTGCCATATTGATGACCTGTACAAGTCCCACCGTCAGTAGCAGCTCCTTGGTCTTATACACGCCCATGAAGCCGATGGTCATGTAATAGGCGAAGCGCCAGACAGCATCCATGAGGGCAACGTGACGGAAATCTCGATTGCGGAGCGTGTTGTCAAGCACTGCCCTGTAGGATACGACCTCGACCGCCGTCGAGACTTCTTCCTTTTGCATTAAAAGAAGGCTTGCCAGGTTGCAGAGCGTGATGACAAAAATAGCACTCGCCATGAATAAAAAGCCGCCGCGCAGATCACCGCGCGCTTCATAGCGGTCAAACAAATGCCCTGTGACCAGAGTGAAAACAATGCCGGACACCAACGACAGCATTTCCTTGCCGGCTGAATAGGTTCCGCGCTTGGTCGGTTCAACAAAGGAGTTGCCCCATTTGAACAGCATGGAGGTCACAATGTAGTTGCAAAAATAGGCACTTAGCAGAACAGCTGAAGCACAGACCGTTTTGCCGCGCACGCCGGTCGGCAGAAACGGAAGCAGATACAGACACATAAACAAAAACGAGCTGAGCGTATTGAAAAAGGTCGATGTACGCTTAACATTTTTTGTGTGTCGTACTAAAAGCAGAGAGGCAAGCTGAAATAAAAAGGCTACCGAAATAAACGAGGAAATGATACCGATGGTGGAATCCTTTAACCCCATTTCGGTCAATAGCTTGGCCAAAAAGGCATCGCCGACCAAGATCGATACAAAATATTCAAAGGCGCATTCTGCCGCATAAGCCGCCCGGGAGCGTTTATAGGCGGCACTGTTAAACAGGCTCTTTGACGAATCCATTCTGTGACTTCCTTTCCTTAATGAATGATGGGATGCTCATATGCTTTTGTTTTGCGGACTTCTTCATTATACCATAATTTTAGAATTTTGCAAGACTATTTCGCGAGTTATCAAATTATTTGGCTTTTGAAAGCTTATAGCGCGAGTATTGCAGTGGCGCTTTCGCCACATTATACAATAAAGGGTAGGGATTTGCAAGAGAAGAGATAACGAAACTTTTTCGTAGTCTCAAAAAATCACTTTGTTGTGCCGGGGGATGACCCAAAATAAGCGCGATAGGCCTTTCCAAAGGCGGAAGCAGAGGAATATCCCAACAGCTCGGCCGTGCGTGCCGCCGTCAAATGCTCATCCCGTAATAGCACCTGTGCTGCCTCCAAACGCTTGGTACGGTAGTAGGAGCCTAATGTTTGCGAGGTCACCTGCTTGAACAGAGTGGAGAGATAGGAATAGTTGTAGCCGGTCAAGTCCGAAAGCGTGGCAAGGCTTTTCATGGTATACAGATGTGTGTCGATGTATTGCATGAGCTGGAAGCACAGCTCATCGGCGGTGCGCTTGGAGATATTCGGCGTTTCGGCAGGAGAGACGGCGCTACCGGAAAAATCGCGTATCAGATAGATCAATATCTCACGCATGAGCGAAGCACATAGTGCGTCTGCCATGATCTCCTTTTTAGCCGTGGTTAGGATCAGCTCACCGATACAGTGTTCTAACCGGCGGTCATGAAATAAGCGTTTGTCCGGGGCTAAATACTGCGCCATGATATCGTCTAATTTCTCGCGGTAAGGGGAAAGCTCGGTGCTGAAGGAGAAAAAATCGTATTTGAGCGGATTTTCTTTGGAGGAGCGGATCGCGTGGATGTCACAGGGAAAGGAAAGATACAGGTCGCCGGCAGAAACGCTCTGCGGTGTGTCGCCGGTAAATATTTCCCCCTGCCCACCGCGCACACTGGTGATCTCAAACCAGCCACAATGCGCGTGCCTTCCGACCTCCATATCGCTTCCGCAATACAGCCGTCCGACCTGATAGAGCCGAATGCCCTCATAGTCCGGAATACAGTCGAAAAAATCCTGCGTAAAATGATATTTCGGTTCGGATAGCATCCTTTGCACCTCATTTCCGCTTGTCGCTTTTTCTATCATCATACCGTAAACCGAAAAAAATGTCAAGGGTCAGGCTGTAAAATCTAAAAAAATGAACAGTTTTTTCTATAGTATATGACTTTACAAACGGTGAAAAAACAATATAATAAATACTGTAGAGGTGTATATTTCAGGAGGAAGTCATTATGGAACATATTCTGTACGGTGACGGGCTTCATGACGATCTTCCCGCCATTCAGGAGCTGTTGGACAGCGGAAAAAGCTGTGTGTATCTGCCGCCGGCTACCAGGTTTTACAAAATTTGCGGAACAATACGCATTCATTCGTATCAGGAGCTGCGGCTGGACCGCTATACCGTTATCCGCTTGGGAGAGCATTGCGACTGTGCTATGCTAACGAATGCGGAAAAGGAAGCCTGGAACAGCCATATTTCGGTTTCCGGCGGTATTTGGGATATGAACCATGCGGCACAAAGTCCCAATCCGGCACACTTTCCGGTCGAGGGGCTTTTATCCAAAAAGCTGTCTGAAAACGGCTTTGACCCCTCAAAACGCTATTTCCCGGAAAATGTCTATACCGGCTTCTGTTTCATTTTTAACAGTGTCCGGCATTTCTATTTGGGTAATTTGACCATTGTCAACCCGGTCGTCTATGGCGCGGATCTCGCCTATATAGAGGATTTCACGGTGGAGAACATTGAGTTCGAATACACCGAGGGGAGCCCGAAATTATGGAATCTGGATGGCATCCACATCGAAGCCGGCTGTCAAAACGGCGTGGTTCGCAACCTGAAGGGCGCGTGTCACGATGATACGGTAGCCATTACCAGCGACGATCTGTTTAGCGGACCCATCCGCAACATCACGGTAGACGGCATTTATGCCGATGGCTCGCACAGTGCTGTGCGGCTGCTTTCCAAGACCACCCCGGTTGAGAATATCCATATCACCGGCGTATTTGGCAGCTATTATGTGTATGCGATCATTATGAGCGATTACAGTAGTGACGGCTCGGATCATCCCATTTTTGAAAATATCACCATCGATAATATCTATGCTTCCCTTTGTCCGGGAACGGTGGATGTGCCGGGCAATTATGAGCCATTGATCAGCATTCGCAGCACCGGTGTGCCCATCCATATACGTGAGCTTACCCTTTCGCGTATCTGTCGGACGGAAACGCATCTGGCACAGCCGACCATCCGCGTTTCGGAAAATGTGACCATCGATGCGCTTTCAGTCTCCGACTGTGTGCAGACCAACCGTACCGGAAAGCCCTTTCCCTTTATCCGGTGTGACGGAGCGATTGGCAAGCTGTATGCTTCCCACATAGATGTGGGCGCCGATATGCTCTGCGAGGGAAGCGGCACCTTTTCTCTATGACACAAAGCGATATCCGCTTTTAATAAAAAGGCAGGCAAAGCCTGAAACAAAAGAAAGGACGTATGAATCATGCACGTTGTAGCAGTTATTGGCTGCGGCCGTATTTCCGACGCCGCACATTTCCCGGCATTAAGCGGAATGGAGGATGTACGCATTAAATATGCCTGCGACCTCATTCGCGAAAAGGCAGAAGAAAAAAAGGCAAAGTATCCCAAGATCGAAAATGTGATCACCGATTATAAGGAAGCCTTAGCCGATCCGGAGGTTGAGACGGTATTCGTTCTCACCCCGAACTATGCACATTATACCGTGACCATGGATGCTCTTGCCGCCGGCAAGCACGTTTTGTGCGAGAAGCCCATCACGGTCAACTATCCGTTGTCTCTCGAAATGAAGCAGGCTGCCGACAAGGCAGGAAAGATCCTCAACATCGGCGTGTGCAACCGCTACCATCGCTCGGTCGAAAAGCTGGCGCAGATGAACAAAGAGGGCAAATTCGGTGAGATCTATCATGTTTACTGCTCGTTCCGCTCCTTCCGTTCAATTCCGGGTCTGGGCGGTGCCTTCACCACCAAATCGCAGTCGGGCGGCGGTGTGCTGATCGACTGGGGTATCCATTTCCTTGACCTCATCCTCTACATTCTGGGCGGCGCAAAGCTGACCACCGTTACCTGCGATGCCTACAACAAAATGGCGACCGATATGAAGTCCTACAAATATCCGGAAAACTGTATGTGGGCAGAGGATACCAAGGATGTTGAAAACGGAACCAACGATGTCGATGATTTCATCACCGGCTATATCCGTACCGACAAGGCCAGCATTTCTTTCAACGGCGCTTGGGCGCAGAACCTAAACAAGAATGATATGTATATCGATTTCTTAGGCGACAAGGGCGGCGCACGCTTGACCTATGGTCAGCTGTTCGAATTCTGCGATGGTCAAACGCTTGAAACCGAGAACCCCACCTACGATATCCCCAATA
>CAZAWG010000006.1:0-15270 GCA_964488785.1 uncultured Oscillospiraceae bacterium
CTCCATGAGTACGGTTTTGGGGATACGCGGCACACGGTGGAAATAATCGAGATAGGAATAGGAAACCAATTTATACAGGTTTTTAAGCCCGGTTTGATTCTTGACTAAAAGAATTTGATGGTAGCTTTTCAGCTTTTTGGGGTCACACCGACCGCTCATGGAGGTGATGAGTCCCGACAGATCGTGAATGCCCTCGCCGACTAATTTTCCACACAGCTTTTCGAAAATAAGTGCAAGCATATGTGCATCCTCAAAGGCGCGGTGATGGTTGAAATCGCCAAGGCCAAAATAATCGGCAACCGCATCCAACGTATGCTTTTTCAGATCATCGTTGCAATACCGGGAAAGCGCTACGGTATCTACAAAGGTAGGCGTAAAGGCACGCGCACATTCCTCGGCGGCATGACGGATAAAGCCGATATCGAAGGTGGCGTTGTGTGCCACAAAAACGGCATCTCCGGCAAAATCCAGAAACTTGGGAAGCACCTCGGAAATGTCCGGCGCATCGGCGACCATGTCATCCGATATGCCGGTCAGCTCGGTGATCTTTGCACTGATGGGCATATGGGGATTGACAAAGCTTTCGAAGGTGTCAAGAATTTCGCCGCCGCGGTACAGTACGGCTCCGATCTCGGTGATGGCGCAGTCCTTGACGGAAAGTCCGGTGGTTTCGATGTCGAACACGCAAAAGGTGTCTTTTTCGATATCCGCCTGGGCTGTGCCGAAAACGGCGGTGGCGGTATCGTCCACGAAATAGGACTCAATGCCGTAGATGATCTTGAAATCGGCACCCACGCGTTCAGCTTCGGTCATGATCTCCGGATAGGCCTGCAGATTTCCGTGGTCGGTGATGGCTACAGCGGAGTGCCCAAAGCGCGTGACCGTCTCCACCACCGCTTCCGGCGAAAAGGTGGAATCCATGGTCGAAAGGGTGGTATGTAAATGCAGCTCGACACGCTTTTTTTCGGCGGTATCGGTCTTTTTCTTCCGCTTTACCAAAGCCATGGCTGTCGGACGAATGACCGGTATGCTTTCAAACTTGTCCATCTGCATACTGCCGCGCAGCATGATGGCGGCGCCATCCTTTATGGCGCTGTATTCCTCATCCCGGTCAGCCGGATAGATCCATTTGACCACGGCGGAGGAATCGTTATCGGTTATGTAAAAGGAAACGATGTAGCGGTCTTCTTTTCGTGTCAGCTTTTTCTGGAAGGAGAACACCACGCCGCACACGGTAAAATTCTCCGATTCGAGTGTCAGCGCACGCAAAGGGGTCACATCCAGACTTTTGATACGTCCCAAAACATCCTTTAGCTCTGAGATATCAAAATCCATTTCGCCCACATGAATACGGGCATGGATCGAATCGATCTCGGTTTTTGTTTCGCTTGTTGAGATGGAATTGGTGATGGCAGCGACTTTAGCTAACTGTTCGGCTTCGACCTCCTCTTGGGAGGGCGGCGGCACGATAGGCGGCAGAGGTACCTGGTTGATATCCTCATAGCTAAGGCTGGTTACGCCGCAGAATTCGACCTTCATGCGCTTGCCGAACATACGGAACACAACATCGGAGATCAGCGTGTCACAGCCGCCATGAAGCAGTAAGCTCTTTCCGCCGTTTTTTAAGGAAATGGATAGGGTATCCTCTTCGGCGGTGATGTCTGCGCCCTCCAGCGCGGTTTCGGCTCCATCGAAAAAGCCGAGCCCCTGGGCGGTAAGCTTGGCAAGCTCATAAAAAACGGCTTCCATGTGCTTCACCTCAAAGGGCGTTTGGGGGAACGAGGGGTGTATGCACATATAATTGAGTTCATACGCTTCTGTAATGCCTTTTTCGATGCTTTCTAATTTTGTCGTGGGGAAATACGTGTCGAATGCGGCATAAACCCCGATCATACGGCTTTCCACATCGACCTTGGCGGTGAAATCGCAAATATGGTCTAAGATGCTTCGTTCGGCATCGGTAGGGGTATATTTTCGAAATTTTTCGTAAAAGCTCATCGCCATGGTCAGCACCTCCTTGGGTGAGAAAATAAAGAAATCGAATACGGCTTATTCCGCCGCCGTCTGCTCTTTATGTAAGGCTTCCGCTTCGGCAAGCAATGTCTCAAAGAGCGTATCGGCATTTATGCTACGCACGATCTCGCCTTTTTTGAATAAAAGCGCGTTTCCGTTTCCTCCGGCAATGCCGAGGTCGGCTTCCCGTGCTTCGCCCGGACCGTTGACGGCACAGCCCATCACGGCCAGTGTCATGCTCCAGGGCTTGTCCTTGAGGGCGTTTTCCAAACGCCGTGCGGTATCGAACACATTGATGTTGCAGCGTGAGCAGGTCGGACAGGACACGATCTTCACGCCATTTCGCAGTCCTAACGCAAACAGAATGTCTTTAGCGGCTTCGACCTCCTTGGTCACATCGTCCGAGAGGGAGACGCGCAGTGTATCACCGATCCCATCGACAAGCAGGGCGCCTAAGCCGATGCTGGATTTGATGAGTCCCATGCGCTCGGTTCCGGCTTCGGTCACACCTAAATGCAAGGGGATATCCGTTTGTTCGGCAAACAGGCGATTGGCAGCAATGGTGGTTTGCACATCACTGGATTTGATGGAAACGACAATATCCTGAAAATCAAGCTCTTCCAAAAGTCCCACATGGTATAAGGCACTTTCGCAGAGGGCTTCCGGGGTGGGAGAGCCGTATTTAGCTAAGATATGCTTTTCAAGCGAACCGCCATTGACTCCGATACGGATAGGGATGCTTTTCTTTTTACAGGCGTTCACCACCTCGCGCACGCGCTCCTTGTCGCCGATGTTACCGGGATTGATACGAATTTTATCAATGCCGTATTCGGCGGCCATCAGGGCTAACCGGTAGTTAAAATGGATATCGGCTACAAGTGGAACGTGTGTGTGTTCCTTTAAATAGGGAATGCTTGCCGCACACGCTTCGTCCGGAACGGAGAAGCGCACGATCTGGCAGCCGGCCTGTTCAAGCTCTAAGATCTGGGCGAGTGTCTTTTCCTTATCACTTGTTTTGGTAAAGGTCATGGATTGGATGGCAACAGGCGCATCCCCACCGATCGTGACCGAACCGATCTTGACCGCACGGGTCTTTCTTCGGAGTGCAGACATGGTTATTCCTCTTTTCTATATAAGCAGTTATTTGAAGAGCAGGCGCACGATATCGTTATAGGTGACAAAGACCATCAGTGCCATGAGCAAGACAAGCCCGGCGGCATGGACATAGCCTTCGTATTTGGGCGGCACCGGCTTTCCGCGCACCAATTCAATGAGCATGAAGAACAGTCTGCCGCCGTCAAGTGCCGGAAGCGGCAGCAGGTTGACGAGTCCTAAGTTTAATGTGAGCATGATGACTAAAAACAGAAACGCATCCCAGCCCAGAGTGACCGTTTCCTTGACCTCGCCGATCACGCCGACCGGTCCCGACAGGGCTTCTGTCCCATATTCGCCGCGTGCGGTATTCAAAAGCGAGCTCCAGAGCATACGGATCGAGCTGATGGACTGGAAATACGACTGCCGCACCAGCTCCGGAAAGGTCTTTTCCAAGGATGTTGTTTCAATAAACCCGGCTTTTCCTAACGTGATACCGCTTTCGGTGTAGGTTTGGAAGCGAACCTCCGGGATAACGACGGTTTCTCCGTCACGGCGCACGGTGATATCGGTGGGGGTATCCTTCAAAAACATGACCTCATAGACGAAGTCGTTTCGCACATGAATACGCCGGCTTCCCACCTTTGTGATGGTATCGCCGACACGAATGCCGTAGATCTCCTCGCATTCGACCGGCATTCCTTCGGCATCCACCACGCGAAAGCCGGACACGGTGGTGGAATATAACGGCGAAATGCCGATGAAAACGCCCATGAGCAAAAAGCCGAGCAAGAGATTCATTACCGCCCCGGCCGCCACGATGATCATGCGCTGCCAGACCGGCTTTCTGTTTAGGGCATTGGGATCGGTGCTTTCCTCGTCCTCGCCCGCCATGCTGACAAAGCCGCCCATGGGGATAAGGCGCAGCGAATAGCGCACGCCATCGCGCCCCATATGGGAAAGAAGCTTGGGTCCCATGCCGATGGCGAACTCCTCGATGGTTACATGAAAGGCTTTAGCAAACAGAAAATGCCCCAATTCATGAATGAGGATCAACAGCCCGAACATAACAAGTCCGAGAAGAACATAAAGAAGTGTGGTCAAGAAAGGCACCTCCCGTGCGTGTAAGAATGGTCTATGGGTAGTATACGGCTGTTCGGCGGTGTTTATTACCGCGCAAAGAACATTTTATCGCTCTGCACCACGCAGAATATCGCCCTTTTTCATGGGCACGGTCATCTGCACGGAATACAGCATCTGCGGATGGGGAGCGGATTCGATGGGTTTGTCGTTCTCGTCGCGCAGGTCAGTCAAAACAAGCGGCACAGACGGCTTTCCGGGTGATACAAGCTCACACGCCTCTCCCACGCTCGCCTTGTTTCGCTGGCAGAGCGTGGCGCGTCCGCTTTTTTCGTCCACGGCGGCAACGGTTGCCAAAAACGCTTTGTCGCGCAGGTATCCGCCGACCGGGGAAATTTGGGCGTTTTCCATGCAGTCATCGAAGAAATAGCCGGTCCCATAGGTGCGGTGGCTGACGCTTTCAAGCTCATACAGGGCTGCGCTGTCGAACCGGTATGTATCCGGTGCGTCCCAATAGGCGCACAGCTCATTTTTATAGGCATTGGTGGTGACGGCGGTGTAATAGGCGCTTTTTACCCGTCCTTCGATCTTGAAGCTGTTGATACCGGCTTCGACCAGTTCGGGAATATGCTCGATCATGCAAATATCCTTGGAGTTGAACATAAACGTTCCGCGCTCATTTTCGACTAACGACAGCGGCATATCCGGGCGTTTGACCTCGCAGATATCCAGCGTCTTTTCGTCCGGATAGTATTCCCAGCGGCAGGGCTGGGCACAGCGGCCGTGATTGGCATCGCGTCCGGTGAAATAGTTGGATAACAGGCAACGTCCGGAATAGGACACGCACATTGCGCCGTGTACAAAGGCTTCTAATTCCAGCTCTTCCGGAATATGGGCGCGAATTTGACGAATTTCGGCAAGTGTCAGCTCACGCGACAGCACGATACGCGTTGCGCCCAAGGAGGCATACAGCTTGCAGGCCTCGGAATTGACCGTGCTTGCCTGCGTGGAGATGTGCAGCTCGATGTGCGGTGCGTGCTTTTTGGCAAGCGACAGCACACCCAGATCGGACACGATAAGTGCATCCGGTCTTGCTTTTTCCTCCAAAAAGGTCAGATAGGTGACTAAGGCTTCCAATTCATATTCGCGCGGCAGCACATTGACCGTGACGTACAACTTCACTCCGCGCTCATGACAATAGGTCACGGCGCGGCACAGCTCATCATCGGAAAAATTTTCGCTGGCGGCACGCATACCGAATTCCTTCCCGGCAACATAGACCGCATCGGCACCATACAGCACGGCAAAGGTTAGCTTTTCAAAATTCCCGGCAGGGGATAATATTTCAGGGCGTTTCATAAACGACAGTTCATCCTTTCGGCGTAGTCGGACACAAGAAAACAGGCGGTTTGGCACACAAAGGAGCGAAACCGCCGTTTTACCGTGTATTATGCGCTAATTGGCACTTGCTTTATCGGCGTTGATTTGGTTTTGATGGTCCTCAAAGGTTTTGGAGTAGACCGTCTCGCCGTTTCGTTTGGTATAGAAATAATAGTAGGAAGAAGAATCCGGATACAGAGCGGCATAAATGGCTTCGATACCGGGGTTACAGATGGGTCCGGGGGGAAGTCCTTTATGCTTATAGGTATTGTACGGATGCTCCAACGTGGTATCCAAACCATACGGGCCACTGCGAGAGCCCTGTGCATACTGAAGTGTGGCATCCGAATTGAGATAGGGGAAATTTGCCCTGTTCTTTAAGCGATTGTGGAATACCGAGGAAATGAGATAATAGTCGCTCGGATTATTTCCTTCTTTTTCGATCAACGATGCCAGCGTGATGACCTCGTCCACCGTCATGCCTAATTCATCGCAGCGTTCGTATAATTCAACTTCAAACTTGCGGTTGAAGTTGGTCAAGAACTTCTGGATGGCGGAGACCGGATTCTCTCCTAAGTAGAAGTCGTAGGTATCCGGGAACAGATAGCCCTCCAGACGATAGCTGTAGCTTGTATCAAACCGGTATTCGGAAAGGCTTTCACGGGTGAGCGGTTCGCAGAATTTGAAATCGTATTCCTGCTCCTGGAGTGCTGCCAGAAAATCTTCCTTTCGTCCTACACCGTTTTTGACGAGAAGATCGAGCGTTTCATTGACTGTCGAGCCCTCCGGGATGGTGATACGCACCGTGCCGCGCTGGGAGCGGACATAGGCACTGACGGTATTGATGAGCGTGTCGTAGTTCATTAAGGGATTGACCACCACCTCACCGGTCAGATATTCGCCGGTCAGGTAGGAGCGCTTGGAAATACGGAATTTAGCGAACATCTCAAAGATCCACGGATGCTCGATCACACCGGCTTCTTCTAAAATTTCAGCAACATCACCGGTCGAAGCACCTTCAGGAAGCGTGATGGTGACGTTCATATCCTCGCGGAGGATCGCAACGGGATCACCTGCGGCATCCTTTTTGACAAAGGCGAACACATCGTTTCCGATATCAATGGCGTTGGTGACCAAAACAAAGCAGCAGATCGCCACAAAGGCGAAATAGCCTAACACCTTGACCACGCCAAACGAAGCCGAGCCTAAAAACGAGACACGGCCGTGTTGCTCCTTCTTCTTGCTTTTTTTCGTTTGTGTGTCGTTGACACCACGATTGAAGTCATCCAGACTGACTTCAGAGATAGGAGCAGACGGAGGAATACTTGAAGCGTTCGGACGTGCCGAAGAAGCCGCCGCACCGGAGGGCGCGGGAGCCGTATGCGCTGGTATATTTTTAGTCGGTGGCACAGCATCCATATCGACCTTGGTCGGCTCTGAGGATGGCTTAACGACCGGCTTTGATGGCGGTTGTACATTCTGTGTATGTGGCTTGGAGGCTGTATTTTCAGCAGAAAACGAGATGGAGGAATAGTTGTGCTGTGTGGAGGTGTTCTGCTCCCTGTGGAAAATTTTGATGACCTCGTCCAATTCGTCAGTCTTATTGTTGTTTTCGGGACCGGTCTTTTTGTTTTCGTCCATAAAAGCTCTCCTGTAAGATGAAATATAGAAGGAAGCTATTGCTTTTTATGCTGCTCGAACTGCTCGATGAGCCGCCGTCCGCAGGAAGCGGCAAGGGATAGTGCCGGAGCAAGCGAGCGATTGTCTAATTTCTGAATGGTGGTGATCTCTAAGGTCAGGTCGTTCTTATAATCGATAGCGGCCAGAGAAGCCATGATCTTATCCCACGGCAGGTCACCGGTGAAGGGGAGCATATGGCGGTCACCGTGATAATCGTTATCGTGGATGTGTAAAGCCTTGAGAAGTCGGTTGTTCATGGCACCGATGACTTCCTCCGGGTCGAAGCCGGTGATGGCAGAATGCCCCACATCGATGCAGATGTTGAAGAAGGGGGAAGCAAGACCTTCCACAAAGTGCATATGCTCATACGGGTCGCCCAAGATCGAGCGGAAACGTCCGGCAGACATGGTGTTGAACAGGTTTTCCACCGAAACACAAATGCCATACTCCTCACAATACGGAAGCAGACTGCGGTAGAAATCGTAGTTGTAGGCATAAAAATCGACCGGCCCGGGAAACCGTTTAATGCAATGGACGATGATGTTTTCCGCGCCCAAAACGGAAGCGACCTTCAACGAGCGAACTAATCGCTTGAAGTTTTCGTTGGACAGTGAACAGGTATCATCATAAGAAAAATCGAACGGTGCGTGTGCCTGGTTGCACACGAGTCCAATGGAATCGGCATAGGCACGAAGCGACTGGGCACGTTCGAGGTAGTCGTCGCCCAGCATATCCCGGTTTTCGCCCATCCAGTACATGGAATAGTCGTAGCAGTCAAAGCCGGCGGCAAGCAACATATCTAAGGCGGTCTTATCGTCAAAGCGGTTGCGCATGACGTAGGTTTCAGCAGAAAGTCTCATACGATTTAGCTCCTTTACCGGATGTTTTATAAATTTTCCCAGCGCGCACTGCTGCCGGAGGGAAGGATGGCACCGGTCTGTGTGACCGGAATGCCGATTTCATCGGCCGTGACTCTTCCGCCGTGAGGAGCACGCACGTGCAATTCCAACAGATAACCCATGGTGGAAGCGGAAAGCCCGGCGGTATATGAATTGATGAGGAAGAATAAGGCGTTGTCGGACAACAGGCGAGCGGCCAAGCCGACCAATTCATCCACGCCATCCTCCAATTTCCAGACCTCGCCGCCCGGGCCGCGCCCATAGGAGGGAGGATCCATGATGATGGCATCATAGGTGTGTCCGCGCCGCAATTCGCGTTCGATGAACTTTTTGCAATCGTCCACGATATAGCGTATGGGCGCATCGGCAAGTCCCGAAAGTGCGGCGTTTTCCTTGGCCCATGCTACAATGCCCTTGGAGGCATCTACATGGCAAACGGCGGCACCTGCCTTTGCACAGGCAAGTGTGGCACCGCCGGTATAGGCGAACAGATTGAGTACGGATACCGGTCGAGCGGCTTTTTGGATCTTATCGGTCACAAAATCCCAGTTGACCGCCTGCTCCGGAAAGACTCCGGTATGCTTAAAGCCGGTCGGGCGCACGCAAAAGGACAGCCCATGGCGATCGATACGCCAGCCGCGATTCAGAAGGTCGTTATCCAATTTTCGAACAGCCCAGGCACCGCCGCCCTTGGCGGAGCGGTGATAATGGGCATTGGCTTTTTCCCAGAGTGGTGAACGCCGGACGTTTTTCCATAAGATCTGTGGGTCGGGACGGATAAGAAGAACATCCTTCCAACGCTCTAAGCGTTCCCCATCGGAGGTGTCCAACAGCTCATAGTCGGCAAAATCAGAGGTATACCACATGAATGAATAGGATCCTTTCTAACAATGGATGCAAATCAATGGATGCAAATGAATGAAACTATTTTGTGTTGCTCATTTCCACAAGGTCGAAGCTGCCCGAGGGCATGATGTAGCTGTCCGATTGGGAAAGAGAGGCATGAAAAGCATACACAAACGGCATATCGGGCTGCAAAAGGGGCGTAGAGCGCCGCGAAACGCGAAGCTTGACCGCCGGGCACAGCTTTTGTGTGCGCAGGATGGAATCAAGCGACACTAAATCGGCAAACAGCGCACACGTCTGTCCGCTCACGCGCAGTGTGGGGTGTGTGGCGGCGTTTTTGTCTAAATCGTATTGACGGCAGAAGCGTTCTATGCGCACAGAGCCTATCGTATTTTCCAAAAACGCAAAGAACCCGTTGTGAAGCTTCAGGTCGCAAAGCGACAGCCGATCCAGCACGCACGCTTCAAAATGTACCGCGCAGGTGTGCGCACAGCCGGAGAGGGCTTCTATGCGCGTATCGGTGACCGACGCGTGAACGGCATATACCAGATATTGGCAATCCTCACCGTCTAATGTCCGCACCTCGACCTGTTTCAAAACCGTTTCCGGAGAAATTTCCACGCACATTCCGCAGGAACGCATGGAAAGCGTGTGTGCATACAGGTTTTCCACGCTTCCGGCAAGCAATAGTCCGGTGCTGACGGCATCGTTTGTATTATGTGCAAGAATCGTACAGCGTTCAATGCGCACATCCCTTCCACCCGAAACGATAAAGCCGATGCCGGTCCCGATCGAAAGCTTCATGTTTTCAAGGTACAAGTCACTTGCACCGGAAAATTCAAAGGCGCCTTCACTGCCGCTCTGTTCCATCAAACGCCAATAGCCGCCGCGAATGTGAAGCTCCTTTATGGCTTCCTCGCCCTCGAAACCGCAGCAATCGATCTCGGCGTGAGGGTGTGCATCGATAAAGAGATGACCACGCAAGCACAAATGCTCGCGAAGGATATAGTTTCCGGCCGGGATGGTCAGCAGTGACAGAGACGTGTCAGCCAGAGCCTGCGCAAAGGCATCGGTGATATCAACAATGCCATTGGTCGGTGACGGCTCTGTCGGCAAAAAGCTCAAAATGCTTTTGCCGTATTCTGGAATTTGATTTTTCATGGGTCTGCTACCTCCGTTTTTGTTGCCGACACGTTGTCCTGTGCTTCTTGCACGGTCGGAATATAGACGTATAGGATATTACTATCCGTTGAGAGATCTTTATAGGTACCCTTCACTTTCCCGGTATCGAGCTGTCTCATGGCGTGCAGTCCCAGACCGAACGCCTTGACATAGGCTTCCTTTTTGACCCACAGGTGCAAAAAGGCTTCGCGCTTTTGCTCGACCTCCGGCTGACACGCGATAAACGCCCGCTCGTTTTCGGCATAATACCGCCGAGAAAGAGCTTCCATGTGCCGAACGGGGCGCGTTCTTTTTTCGCAGTCAATACCGAAAGGGTATGGTGCAAACGCGATCCAAACCTCGGAATCGGTGTGAGTCACGCCGACATACGGCAAGCCCTCCGGCAAAAAGGGCTTGCCAAGTGCTGTGCGAAGCACACATTCCGGTATTATTTCGGACGAAGCACCGATTTCGCGCAGATAGTCTTTGCAGGACACAAGGATCAGCCGGTCGGTGTCACGGCTGGTATAGCCGGGCGGTTTATCGAAACGGTAAAGCTTCATCTTGAATGCTTATTCTTCCGTTTCTTCGGCATTTTCGTTTTCCGTATTTTCGAGATTTTCAGCTTCGGTCACGTTGTCTGCTTCTTCGTCAGAAGCGTCTAACGTCTCCTGTTCTTCACTCTTTTCGACCGGGGTAAAGTTGGTGATCTGCACGTCCTCACCGGTGCGCATGACACGAACGCCGGAGGCGGTACGTCCGATCACGGAAATTTCGTTGACATGGGTACGGATGATGGTGCCGGTGTTGGTGATGAGCATGACGTCATCGTCATCGTTGACAAGCGCCACACCGTTGAGAAGTCCGGTCTTTTCGGTCAGGTTATGGCACTTCATGCCCTTACCACCGCGGTTGTGCAGCGAGAATTCCGAAAGCGCGGTACGCTTGCCAAGACCGTTTTCGGTGATGGTAAGCACCTTGCGCTCGTCGTCCGGCGCACATGCGACTGCTCCGACCACGAAATCGCCCTCGGACAGGGTGATAGCCTTAACGCCATGCGCTCCACGACCCAGCGGACGGGCATCGTTTTCATCAAAGTAAACCGAAAGTCCCTTGTGGGTGGCGAGCAGCATATTGCAGTGTCCATCGGTTTTGAGTACGTATAAAAGCTCATCCCCGGCATCCAAATTGATAGCGATAAGACCGGCACGGCGGATGTTCTTATACAGCTCTAAGGAAGTGCGCTTGATAACGCCGTTTTTGGTGACCATGGTCAGATACAGGTTCTCCTCGGTCAGAGATTCAAGCGGCACATAGGCTGTGATCTGTTCGCCGGGAGACAGCTCCACGATGTTGACCAGATTAGTCCCCTTAGACGTGCGGGAAGCCTCCGGCAGCTCATATGCCTTTTTGACAAAGACCTTGCCGAAATTGGAGAACATCATGATATAGTTATGGCTGTTGGCGACAAAGACGTTCTGAACGAAGTCCTCTTCCTTGGTATTCATAGCGGTAATACCCTTGCCGCCGCGCTTTTGAGCGGTATAGGTATCCACCGGCATACGCTTGATATAGCCGTGGTGCGAGATGGTGATCACGCATTCCTTGCGTTCGATGAGATCCTCCAACACGATCTCGTTGGCGACGGCTTCAATGCGTGTGCGGCGTTCATCACCGAAGCGCTTTTTGGTTTCCAACAGTTCATCGCGCAGTATGTCGTGAACCTTGTTGTCGTCTGCCAATATCTCGGTCAATTCCTTGATCTTAGTGTGCAGGGCATCGAGTTCTTCAAGCAGCTTGTCGATTTCCAAGCCGGACAAACGACCAAGCGGCATCTGCACGATCTCGGTAGCCTGGATTTCAGTCAGCTCGAAGCGTTCGATAAGCTTTGTCTTGACCTCCGGAATGCCGCCGGGGGTGAAACGAATGATCTTAATGACTTCATCGATGTTGTCGATAGCGATCTTCAAGCCCTCGACAATGTGGGCGCGCGCTTTGGCTTTTTCGAGATCGTAGCGAATACGGCGCTCCACGACCTCCATCTGATGGTTGATATAATGGCGAAGCACCTGCTTGAGATTGAGCGTTTTCGGCTCACCGCCCACAAGTGCTAACATATTGACCGCAAAGGTATCCTGAAGCTGTGTATACTTAAAGAGCAGATTGAGAACGACATTGGGATTGGCTTCGCGCTTGACCTCGATGACGATACGCATACCGGCACGACCCGATTCATCGCGAATAGCGGAAATGCCCTCGATACGCTTATCGTTGACTAAGTTTGCCATGTTTTCGATGAGGGTAGTTTTATTGACCTGATACGGAATTTCGGTGACGATGATAGAGGTCCTTCCGTTCTTTTCCTCAAATTCGGTCTTGGCGCGAACGTAAATTTTGCCGCGTCCGGTCATATAGGCTTCGTAAATGCCGGCTGTCCCGTGGATGGTTCCGTAGGTCGGGAAATCCGGACCCTTGATGAAGTTCATCAGCTCCGGAATATCGCAATCCGGATGGTACATCAGGTGAATTACGCCGTCGATGACCTCGTTCATGTTGTGTGGTGGGATATTGGTAGCCATACCCACGGCGATACCGATGGAGCCGTTGACCAAAAGGTTCGGGAAGCGTGCCGGAAGCACGGTCGGTTACTTCAGCTTATTATCGAAATTTGGAATGAAATCCACAACGTCTTTGTCGATATCGGCAAGCATTTCATCCGCAAGCCGCGCCATACGTGCTTCGGTATAACGGTAAGCAGCAGGCGGGTCGCCGTCCACATTACCAAAGTTACCGTGCCCCTCGACAAGCGGATAGCGCATGGAAAAGGGCTGTGCTAAACGCACGAGTGCATCGTAGACCGAAGCGTCACCGTGCGGATGATAGTGACCAAGCACATTACCGACGGTAGTTGCGGATTTGCGGAAGGGCTGATTATAGGTAAGACCATCCTTGCTCATGGCAAAGAGAATACGGCGGTGAACCGGCTTTAAGCCGTCGCGAACATCGGGAAGCGCACGATCGACAATAACGCTCATTGCATAGTCGATAAAGGAGCGACGCACCTCTGTGGATATCTCCACCTGTGTTATACTGGGCGTCTTGTTGATTTCATCCATGGTTGATTTCCTCCGAAAGTATGATAAAGACCCGAAAGCGGATCGGTGTGGATCATGTGGTGATAGAGCTTACAATTCTGCATCTGCCAATGCTTCTAAGCGGGCATTGTTTTCTTCAATGCGTTTTTTCTGCTCTTTGGCAAGAGCTTCCTTTTCCGGCAGCATTCGCTTGGCCTGCGAGAGGGACGAGTGATAGATGAGCGCCACATCAAGCTGGCTGTCCTCGTAGTAGGTGTCGTCCTTCAGCCCATTGATCACATTGGTGAGCTGTGTGACAGTTCGGTCGTCGAGCAGGGTCTGCGAATCGGCTTCCAAGCTTAGGCGGTTGCGAAACACGCGCACGGCAAGGGCGGTCGAATCGTCCCAAATGCCATCGACCTTTTGGTCGCGCAGATATCCGATGAGTGCCAAGCGTCTTTCGAGCGCCAGACACGGCTCGCTGTATTCGCCGGGCTGGATGAGCTTGTAGTTTTCGTGATTGAAGATGGGAAGGTCGGTTGGAAATTCATATAAGCATTCCACGTTGTCCAAAATCAGGTCGGGAACCAGACCTTCGGCATTGTAGCTTTCGCCGTTGGCGTCCAACACCTCATAGGTGGTGATGGTGATGTAGCTGCCCGACACAAAGTTGAACACGTTCTGCCCAAGTGCCTTGCCGAACGTGGTCTTTCCGACAAGCACGGCATCCGCACGGTTGCGCAGAATGCTGGCCATCAGCTCAGCGGCACTGGCTGTGTTTTCGTTGACAAGTACCGAGATCGAGCGGAAATCGGCTTTTTGTGGATTATCCGAGATCACGGCTTCCGGCTGTTCGAGGCTTCGATTATTGAGGTAATATAAGATATCGCCCTCGTTCGTGAACAGCTCTGCCATGCTTGTAGCAAGGTCTAAGGAGCCGCCGCCGTTGTCGCGCAGATCGATGATCAGACGTTCGATGCCCTGCGAACGGATATCGTTTATCAAAGCCTTGAAATCGTCGGCTAAGGTTTCGCCCAAGAAGCTGGTAATGGTGATATAGCCCACATCGATATCGCGATATTTTTGTGTGGAATAGCTTAATTCATCGCGATCGACCACATCCTTTTTGAGCGTAAAGGAGAGAGGTGTTCCATCGCGTTCGACAGTGAGCGTGACCTCCGGATTGTAGTCATCGTATTTGCCCTTGTCGTTTTTTGTGCCGACATAGGCATACGTCTTTTTCATCATTTCGCTGACGGCATTCCAACCAAGACCGGTGATATCAAAGCCCATCACGCCGATAAGTCTGTCACCCGGCTGGATACCGGCTACATCAGCCGGAGAGGAGCGCATGACTTTGTCGATAATAATGCTGTCTCCGCCTGTTTTGACCACGATGCCGAAGCCGGCATTTGGACTTTTGACCGACAAGAAGGTCGAGCCGCCCTCGTGGTAGGAGCTGTAGCTGTCCATGGTGCCGAGCAGGGTGTTCAAGAGCATTTCGTACAGCTCCGGATGATCCCGGACGAGATCATAAGCAAATTTTTCCAACACCTCTAACCGGTCGAAGTCGTACAAATGCTCTTTGACGTACAGGTTGAGAACATCGTTAAAGGCGCGGTAGAGATAATCGGTGGGCTGGGCAAAATAGGGGATTTTGTTGTAGCTTTCACTGTCGGCTTCGGTTTCTTGCGTGGAAGCATCTCCTTCTTTTGCCGCGTCGGTGTCGGTAGAAGTATCCTTGTTGTCCGTGACCGGCTCTGTTTGAGCTGCTTCGCTATCGACGGCTTCCGTTTGTTCGTTTTCCTGTGAGGCGGCTTCCACCTTTTCGGTGACCTCCTGCAGATTGGAAGCATAGACCATGCTGCCGGAAAGTGTAGCCATAGCGACAAACAGTGCCGCAAGCTTGCTTATGGTTCGTTTCATGCTTTTTGTCCTTTCAGTTTATCGCAGTACAAAATGTGCCGAGAGCCTGTCCGGCTGTGGATAGCACACCTCCGGGACACAGTCGGTCGGCTGTGAGGGTAAAATCGGTGACCTCGGCG
>CAZAWG010000007.1:0-14256 GCA_964488785.1 uncultured Oscillospiraceae bacterium
AGAAACAAAAGTGTATCAACATTTGCCGAGGAGGATTTGAACCGGTGCTAAGGGCGTGGGCTACATCTAACGCGAGAACCGCGTCTTTCGAAAAGGCGCGGTTTTCTACAAGCTTACAGTAGGGTGGTATGCGGAAGCCGCATGGTGCGCGTTAGTGGGGGGTGTGCGAACCGCTTTATCTTTTCATTACGAGAATGACAGCAGCAAAGAGACGAGCCCTTTCGGACTCGTCTCTTTGGCATATGTTACTTGATCAATTTGATATAATCGATCTCGATAAGGCCGTTGGCATTGAAGGGGTCAAAGCGCAGCTGTCGCAGTGTGCCGGTCCAGCTCTCGTTTGCCGCCATGTTCAAGGTCAGCGTAACAAATTGGTCACCGGAATTCTTGGCAATGTTGGTTCCTACAAATTTGTCCTGATGCCAGGATTGATCCTCATCCGTGATAAAGTAGAAGCCAAATTCACTTGCACGATCCGCATCCCAGCGGCAACGGATCTCGACCTTGGAATAATCCGAACAGCTAAAGCCTAAATTGTTCTGTGAGAACATCGTCGGGTCGGGATTTGCCGAATCGTAAAGCGCAAGATTGAGTGTGCCGGAGCCGTAAGCTAACAGATAGCTGCTCGTCCAGCCCTCACTGTCGCCGAGTACATTGAATTCCCATTCACCCGGCACGTGTTTGACATTGATGACCGCATTTTCAAAGATCTTCTTTTCCGGCGTGGTGATGTAGTAGTCGTTGCCTGACTTCTGATAGGTGAAGCCAAAGATCTTTGCCACCGATTCCATCGGAAGCATGGGAATGTTGTCCACCTGGTAGACCTTACCGACAAGCGTGAACGGCGTTCCATCTACATCGGCTACATTCGAGCCGACGGTGAAGGTCACACACTTATTGTCGCGGTAAAGCTTTAAGGTCTTGGTGGTGTAATCCCATTCGTGATAGGTGTAAAGCAGGAAGTTGATCATACTCTTGCCCGGCTCAAACGGGAAGAAGTAGTTGCCTGCACTGTCGAGCTGAGTCTGAATGACGTTCTTCACCTCATAATTATTGATGAACAGCTTGCGTGTGACAGGCAGGAAGGTAATGGATTTGATGGTGAAATCGGTATTTGCGATCTGCAACGGGTCAAGGCGCAGAGAACGGATCTTACCGGTCCAACCGGCTTTTTGTGCAAGCTTGAACTCATAGGTTCTCTCTTCCGGCCCGGTAGAGTAGATAATGATGGAGTTGCTTTCGCTCAAAGTGGTCGCACCATCGGTCGTGTAGAACAGTTGAACCTTTTCGCCGGCCGGGATACCGCTGGCAACAAGGCGAATGCTGTCGAGAGTCGCGCAGGTATACTTTGAATACAGGTCACTCTTAAACGAGAAGATAACGTCCGGATTTTGGGTAGAGCTGGTGCGGAAGGTGGTTCCGTTTTCATTCGTTTTGACCACAGGATTGGTCGAGGACAGACCGGACATATAGGCGAAGTAGTTATCATATGCTTTGGCGGTGGTGAGGGGGAACACGGGTGCTGTATCAATGCTTATGGACTTGATGGTGAACTGCGTATTGGTCAGCTCAAGCGGGTCTAAGCGAAGCGCCTTGATGCTGCCGGACCAGTCGGCTGCACCGCGCATATCAAAGGTATAGGTTGCTTCAGCGGTGGATTTCGAGAAGGCCTTGACCGAGTTCTTTTCCTTCCAGGTGGGGGCGCTGGGGGTCTGGTAGAACAGCTGCATATACTGACCGACCGGAATACCACTGGCGACCACACGAATGCGCTCGACCTGCTCACAGAGCAGACTCGAATATACACTGCTCTTGAGGTACAGTGCTGCATCGGGGTTGGAGGTGCCGGTGCGGAAGGTGGTTCCGTTGGAATCGGTCTTGACGATGGGATTGGAAGCCATATTACTGACGGTGACCACATTGCTGTAGGCGCCGCTCGTGGTGAGCGAATAGGTCGTAGAGGAGAGCAGCGAGGAGCCAGGAACGGTATAGTTGCCGTAATTGCGGAGCAATCGGCGATCCTGTGGATACAGATGGTTGAAGTTCTTTTTCTGCTCGGCTGTCGGCACGACATCGGTGTGACTGCCGCCCTTGGTAAATACCGAACGCAGCTTGTCTAAGTATCCAAAGCCATTGAGCCCGTTTGCAGGCATGATATAAGTACCCTCGCCGAACTCGTTCCAGGTAGACAGCCACAGAAGGTTGTGGGTCCAATTGGAGGATTTGGAGTAGGTCGGCAGATAGGTGTCGCGCACCCATTTCGCGGTCTTTTCGAAATCGGAAACGCTCATGAGCGGATAGCGAGTGCCATGCCACGGGATGCTATTGAAGCCGACGGAAATGGTCGGGATGACGTATACATCCTTGGTACTTTGGCGGTTGAGGTTGTTTGAGGTATTGGTGTCGTAGGAATAGCCGGAGGAGCCCCAGTTGTATGCCTGCCAGCCGTCAAAGCCATACTTCGCAAGATCCTTCATACCGGAATGGGAAGCGGTGATGATCATACCGTCGTAGCCGAGCTTTTTGACCTGCTCCCGCATATAGTTGAATTCGTCCTTTAAGCCGGTGCCGAATTGTTCGACTAATTCATCCACGCCAAAGATGGAGAAGATGAGCTTGTTGTCGATGGACATATAGCGTGGGTCAGAGAAGTAGTTTTCTATCCAATACGGTACATAGTAATTACGGAAGGCATTGCTGTCTAAGGGACGTGCGCCGTTGCCGGATTCCCATAGCAGGCAGAAGCTGACCTGGTTGCTGTACTTGGAGTGTAGATAGGCATCGTCTAATTGGTCGGATAAGCGCGTTTTTTTCATAGGCGCATTGGTTTCGTTGGCATACCAGCAGAAGGCCTGGAAGTCGATGCCATGCTCTGCCATGAACTTGTTTTCCCAATCGGCCGATTCCGGAAGTCCCTCATCGTAGTAGCCAAGCACCGGAGCCATATCGTCATACGGCGATACGCACGCCCAGCCGAAGTGGTCGCCATTGACCCACAGCGAGCAGACGTTGATGCCGATGGTATAGTTATCTGCGCCTGCCGGAATAACCGGTGCCGGCACATTGTAGTCCACCAGGTTGTACACCTGGATATCATCGATCTTGATGTTGGTGGAGCCTGAATTTTCGAAGGTGATGCTGTCAAAGCCGCCGGCGTCCTTTAAGAAAGGAGATGTGCCAATGACCTTGCCGTTGACCTTGAAGGTCGCGGTCTGCTCGACCGGGTCTGCTTCGATGCGAAGCTTGAACCACAGCTTGTCGGAAAGGTCGCGCAAATAGGTGTCGTTGCCGTACAGCTTGTTATTTGTGATGGTGAAGCGGGCGATCGTTTCACCCTCCGATTTTAATGCGAAGGTCGTGCCGGTCGAGCCGGAAGGAACAAAGGCGTTAAAATTGAAGGTGATCTTGCCATCGGTCTGTTCGAAGCTCTTGGAGAACGAAGAATTTTTCGGCACGACGAAATAACCGCCGGTGACGTAGGTCGAGCCGGTTTTGGTCATATCACAGGGGAAGCCACTCGTGATATCCAGATTTTCATTGACGGCATAATTGGCAAAAATAGTGGATTCGCCGAGCTGAGTGATGTTTTCGCTCTCCTCGGTGGTGGAATAAGCGAAGTAGCGCACAGCATTGCCGATGAGCGGATGCGTGCCGTAGTTGACATTATTGATGTAGGTCGTGGAGGTACCCTTGCCCAAATCGAGGATAATGCGGAAGCGGAAGCCTATGGGCATACGGATGGTGGGAGAATAAATGGTGGTATAGGTACCGTCCGGCTTTTGGATGCAGAAGGAATCGTTTCGTGTGATCAGGCGATACGCAGGTGTGTCGTCCTCATCGCAGAATTCAAGCACGTTTCCGTTGAAGCCAAGACTGTAGCTGACATAGGTACGCAGCTCGATTTTATCATCGGTCAAGCGTTCAAAATAGCGGATCATACGGGATTTTTCATCCGTCATGATGTCGGTAAGCACCGTGTTGTTATCTAATGTAGTCTTGAGCGTTCCGGCACGGTTATCTAATTCCCAGCCGGACTGCAAGCCTTCCTTGCTAGCGTTAAGAGAGCCGGTAGCCGAAATGCGGAACGCCTGCTTGCGGGTATCCACCGCAGAGGAGGGAGCCGTGTATTCCTCACGGCGCGAAGCGATACCGAAGCGCGAAAGGATACCGGCGAATTCACTTTGTGTTACGCCGGTATAGGGATTCAATCTTCCGTTTTCGTCCAAGCGCAGAATACCGGCACGGCACAAGGCAAGAGCAGCGGCATAGTCGGCGTTGGCGGTGGACATATCGGTGATTTTCGAAATATTGTTGATGGCGGTATACTTGTCCTCTGACAGGATGGGATAGAAGAAGCGGACAAGCTCGATGCGTGTGACCTTTTGGGTATAGGTCGTATAGGTTCCGGCGCTTATGATCTTTTTATCGACAGCATAAGCGACTACCTCGGAATAGGAATCGTTCGAGGCGGAGATGGTCCTTGCATAATCATCGTTGGCACTTGTGCCATACAGACGACAGGCGGCGGTAAGGGCTTCGCCGACCGAAACGGTGTCGAAGGGACCCTTGGTGGTGGTAGCAGCCATACAAGCAAGTCCCGTAAGACAGAGGACCATAAGCAGAATGACCGCACGTTTGATGGGTTGGGACATAAAATACTCCTTTCTGAACGGTGGGACACTTCCGAAGGCTTCCGTTGCTTCCGCTGTGTCTCAAATACTTCTCCAATTATAATATGAATATATTTTAGCATTCTGTCTCGAATTTGTCAACCTATCTGGAAAAATATAGCAAAAACACTAAAAAAGAAGGCGCTTTCTTGTCTAAATTGCCTGCCGGTGGAGAGGTGGATACCCCGGCTTCTGCAAAACCATAGTTATTTCCCTTAGCCCAAATTTTCCCTTTCTCAAGCTGAATTCTACCACATTTTCCCTCTCACACTAAATGCAGCTACTAAATTGCACTGTTGCATTTACTTTGAGAATTCACGCAAAAGCAAAATGTTTGAGAACTCGCGAAATAGTCTTGCAAAATCCCGAAAATATGCTATAATATAACAGTAAAGCAATTATCGGAAAACGAAAAAAAGCTTGGTCTTGAGGCTCGGTATCTCCCGTTTGAAGCAGCGCTGTCCATCTTTGCCGCACACGCCCACTTTTCAGAGAAGGAGGAAAAGCGCGGCATTTATCTTCGTGAATACACAGCTCTTACCGCTTATTCGGAAAGGATATAAAATACGCCCTATGGCTAAAAATAAGGAGAGTTATTATGTTTCGATCACAATGGCGTCCCAAAAGCACACAAAAAGCCCGTTTTGCCATCATCAGCGACTGTCATGTTCCAAACAACGTTTACAAGGCATATTTCTCGTTGGCATTGGATACCTTCCGCGAGATCGGCGACATCGATGGGCTTTTGATGTTGGGCGATATCATCTATCAGGATGGAAAAGAGTTAGTCAACGAACGCTATGACCCGGTCATGGAGCTGTTAAACGAGAAAATGGCCGGTATACCGTTTGTGTATACCTTAGGAAACCATGAAGCCCCGTTGATAAACGAAAACGCACTGACTCCGGAGCTAATGGAGCGCGTATGCAATTTGTTTGAAGAAAAGGTCGGTCAGCCGGTCAAATATCATACCACCATCGCCGGGTATCATTTCATCACGGACAAAAGCGTAAAAGCCCCGGACATTGCATGGATCCGGGAAAAGCTCGAGGAAGCTGAACGGGACGATGCCGAAAAGCCGGTCTTTTTAATGCTCCACGATTGCTTCGAATCGCTCTTGACCAACACCATCCGCTATTCACACCCCTGGCGAAAGGAAATACACGACCTGCTCCGGGCGCACCCACGCGTGGTGGCACTTGTGGGACATTTACATATGGTCGCACAGTGTCCGGATATCATCGTGCAGGATGGCTTTACCGTGGTGCAGGTGCCGGGACTTGGTGAAACAGGCTTTATTTTGGGCGATGGGCTGTTCGATAATTTTGAAAAGCGCATCGAGCCGCAGGCCTTGCTCATGGAGATCGAAAACAACATTGTGACCATCTATAAATTGGATCTGAAGAACGGCGAATGTGTCGGAAAGCCCTTTGTTATTGATGTGGCGGCCGTGCGTGATGGGAAACAGGTATATTCTCACCAAAACCGCGAGCTGTCCGCACGTCCCTATTTCCCGGCAGGCAGCTCTTTATCGGTCGAAACGGACGGCAAGGAAATGCGTCTTTGCTTTATGCGTGCCGAAAACGAGCCGGTCAATGCTTTTGCGCAGGATGATTTTGTGAGTGCATACCGTGTGGAGGTCTGCGAAAAGGACAGCGGTGAAAGCGTGTTCTCTACGCTGGTGGTGTCGAACTATTATCGCGCCAACACGCCGGAGCAGATCGCAAAGGACTATACACAGGTTCTTCCGGAATTTGTGCCGGGACAGACCTATACCGCCTCTGTCACCCCTATCAGCGCATTCCGCAAGGAGGGTGAGCCGATAAAAACAGAATTTTGCGTGCCGATGGGCGCGAATAACTAAAAAGGAGGAACGGATATGCCAATCACATTTGAAAAGGATACCTTTCATTTATATAATGAGAATATCAGCTATTGTATGCGCCTCACCGAGCTTGGTGACCTGATGCACCTGTATTGGGGACGACGTGTTACCGATCCACGCTTTGATTTTGCGCTGTATCTGCGCGCCAGCCCCACCGCCTGCGAAAGTGAGGAGCATGGAACCTATTCGTTAGAAGCGTTGATGCTTGAATATCCCTTCTATGGGACAACCGACTTACGTGAGCCGGCCGCCGTGGTGGAGCTTGCAAGCGGGAGTCGTGTGTGTGAGCCGCGCTATGTGTCGCATAAGCTCTATGCCGGCAAGCCGGGCATCGAAGGGCTTCCGGCGGTATATGTCGAATCGGAGGACGAGGCGCAAACTCTTGAGATACTGCTTGCAGACAAGTATGCCGGTGTGACTGTCACGCTGTATTATACCATTTTTGAGCATTTGGACGCTATCTGCCGTCATGCGGTCATTGGAAACACGTCGAATGAGCCGATGTATGTGGAAAAGCTATCTTCCGCCAATGTGGATTATCCGAGCGATGATTACAAATATATGCACCTCTATGGCACCCATGCCAGCGAAAAGCAGGTGGAATACTGTGATGTCCACAAGGGCACGCAGGGCTTTGATTCGAAACGCGGTATGTCCAGCCACGCCGAGAACCCCTTTATGGCGGTCATGGACAAAAACGCCGGTGAGGACAATGGAAATGTCTACGGCTATTCGCTTGTCTACAGCGGCAATCACTTTTTCCGTATTGACAGCGAAAACTTTGAGCTGATGCGCGTGCAGACCGGTATTAGTCCGTTTGGCTTCAAATGGAAGCTCTTGCCGGGTGAAAGCCTCGCTTCGCCGGAGGCAGTGCTCGTTTATTCGGCTTCCGGTCTTGGCGATATGTCGCGTACCTATCACACACTCTACCGCACACGCCTTTGCCGAGGCACCTGGCGCGACCGTGTGCGCCCGATCTTGGTTAACAGCTGGGAAGCGGCGTATTTCGATTTTGATGAAGAAAAGATCCTTCGCTTTGCCGAAAAGGGACGTAAGTTAGGCGTAGAATTGTTTGTATTGGATGACGGCTGGTTCGGGCACAGAGATAATGACCGTTCGTCCCTTGGAGACTGGTTTGTCAACTATAAAAAGCTGCCGCATGGCTTAGATGGTCTGTCCGACCGCATTCATGAAATGGGCTTAATGTTCGGTCTGTGGTTTGAGCCGGAAATGATCTCAGAGGACAGCGAGCTGTTTCGTGCCCATCCCGATTGGCGCATTTGTGTGCCCGGTCGGCCGGCGCACCCGGCAAGACATCAGTTTGTGTTGGATCTCAGCCGAAGCGAAGTGCGTGAATACATCATCGCTTCGGTCAGCCGGGTGTTGGAAGGTGCGCGTATCGAATACGTCAAATGGGATATGAACCGCAGCATTACGGATGCCTATTCGACTTCTCTTGCACCCGACCGTCAAGGAGAGCTGATGCACCGCTATATGTTAGGCTTATATGAAATTCTTGAAACCTTGACAACACGTTTCCCGAACATTCTGTTTGAAAGCTGCGCCAGTGGCGGCGGTCGCTATGACCCCGGTATGCTGTACTATATGCCTCAAACCTGGACCAGCGATAATTCCGATCCGCTGCACCGCATTCATATCCAGTATGGCAACAGCATGGTCTATCCGGCAAGCTCCATGTCGGCACACGTCAGCGAAAAAGCAAGACGGTATCCGCTCGATTTTGCAGGAGCTGTAGCTATGGCAGGGCGGTTTGGCTATGAATTGGATGTGACACGCTTAGACGAAAAGCAGGAAGCCGAGATCAGACGACAGATCGAATTCGACAAATCGATCCGTGAGCTTGTCGCCTTTGGAAACCAATATCGCTTGGTCGAAAGCGACAGCGGCACGTATTTTGCTTGGATGTATGTGTCGGAGGACCGCGCAAAGGCGGTGGTGACGATCGTTTCCAAAACCATCGTACCGGTAGAAAGCAAAAAGCGCATTTATTTAAAGGGCTTGGATGAAAACGCGGTTTATGTCTGCGGCAACGAACGGTATTCAGGACGGGTACTCATGAATATGGGACTTGAATATACTCATCGGAGCAATTACGCGTGCCGAATGCTTGTGTTTGAGCGCGTATAAGGAAAAACAAAGACAAAACCGGAAAGGAATTACATTTTTATGGGAGAATACGGCGCACGGGTGTGCAATAAGATCATCGTGCTGTTCATTGCCATGTTAGCCGGCTTTATCGCCAAAAAAACAAAGCGAGTGGATGCGCATGGGATAAAGACCTTATCCAATCTGTTAGTCTCGATCACCAACCCCTGTCTGATCGTGGCATCCCTGCAGACGGATTGCAAAAAAGAGGTGTTGATCACCGGGGGATGGATACTGCTTTTATCGTTCGTCTTTTTAGGCAGTATGGCGTTTGTATCGGACTTTTTATGCCGTGGTGTGAAAAAGTCGGAGGACCGTGCGGTATATTCCTTTGGACTCATGTACATGAACTGCGGCTTCATGGGCTTTCCGATCATGCAGGCCATGTTCCCGGAAAACGGATTACTATATGGCGTGATCTATAACATTCCCTTTAATCTGTTGGTGTGGACGCATGGAGTAGCGGTCATGAACCGTTCGAATCCGGATAACGCCGGCAAGGGGATCGACTGGAAGAAGGTATTCTTAAATCCGGGCTTGCTCAGCACCATTTTAGCCTCTGTTCTGTTTGTCACCGGCATTCGCTTCCCGGCGGTCGTACTGGAGGGCGTGGATATGGTGGGCGATATGACCTTCCCACTGTCCATGCTCATCATTGGCGGACTGCTTGCGGATATTGATCTGTTGTCGCTGTTTACGGATCTGAAACTATATCTGTTCTCGGCGATCAAGGTGCTTGTACTGCCGCTTGTGCTTTTAGGCATTTTTGTAGCGGTTGGAGCCGCTCCCAGCTTTACAGTGGCTCTTGTGTGCATCACCATGTGTGCCGCGCCCACGGCCTCCAACACGGCGGTGCTTGCGGAGGTATATGGCGGAAACTCCGCACTTGCGGCGAAGCTTGTGGGCATGACAACGCTGTTTTCGTTAGTCACGATGCCGGCGGTGCTGTCGTTTGCGGAAAGACTGCTTGCATAAGCCTATATAAACAAAATCGGGGCTGTAGCCATTTTGCTACAGTCCCTTTCTTTGGTTCAGCCCTTTTTATGAAAGACAACAAAGCACACCGTACACATGAGGCTCGTCCAGCCGCTGGTGGTGCTGCCCAGAAAATGAGACAGAACGGAATACAGGATACCAAGGTGTCCGTCTGACGACTGCCACGCACGTCGTATACGATCTCACAGCCGTTTTGGTATTCCTTCCGCATTTCATCGATGGCGTTGATATCGTCCTGCCCATCGCAGTCGATGAAAACGGTGATGTCGATTTATCCATAAATCCCAGCAGTTAGGTGAAAAAAGGCAAGCTGAAGCTGTCTTTTCGCGCCGGAAAAACCAAGTGGCGACGATCCGCTTGTACATTGAATTTCGTCATATTGGATTTCTCTTTACGATTTGGAATCCGGGCGCAGTCGCCGATAAAGTGGATACAGGATTCGCTTTACCGAAAGCAGTATGCGTCCAAAAGGCTTTTTGGCATACACCCGGCGGAGCTTCCTCTGATAGCTCCGGTCGGTGACCTCCACCCGGCATTCGCCGTGATAGATCGCCGTGACCTTTGCAAGAATGGATGTGCGCGGAACGCCCTTTTCGATGGCACACTGATTGTCCCCACACATATCACAGTCATTTTCGCGAAGCGCTACGATGCGGTGAAGTACATATTGTCCGTTTGCGCGGACGTATAAAACGGCATCCATCGTCTGAAGGGAGCTTGGCAAGGCTAAAGCGACCGAATCCTTCCCTTCCTCAATGGTGGGAAGCATACTTTTTCCGCGCGGATACAGCCGAAATTCCTGTCCGGAGGATATGACCTCTACGATCAAGGGCACTAATTCCTCCATGGGGATGGAAAGGGAAACACTTGCTTTCTCCACAAAAGCACCGCCCTTCATGGGTTCGATACGGCATTTCCCGAAAGAGCCGCATACGAAACGAGCGCTGCTTCCTTTTCCATGTTGCATTTTAAGACAAAGGCAGGGATCGTGTCGATCATGCGTCCGGCAAGCTCAAACAGTCGTGTGACCGCCTGCTCCTCTGTGGGCATTAAAAGCTGTGGGAAAAGTCGCGTGACCGCCTCGGCCTTGGATAGGCGCGCCATGCTGTTGTCCGGCGCACGCTCGATAAAGCAAAGCCCGGCAAGCGGTGCGCGGGTGTTGACATGGTAAAATTCCTTGCCGCACCAGGGAGTCCCATAAATGTATAATCCGCCATCGACAAAACGTAACAGCGGCTTGTCCCCATTGATGATACGTGCATCGGGAAAGCTGTCCAACCACAGCTTACAGTGTGTAGTCTTGCCAGTACCGCTTCTGGCACAAAAGGCATAGGCGCGTCCCTTGCGCTCGATGACCGAGGCGTGTAGTATAAAGCCATCATGCTCTAACAGCTGATGTGCGATGGAGCGATAGATCGATAAAGCCTCTAAATAGCCTTCGGTAGCATTCGGAAGGGTCTTGCGGTCATTCTCATATTCGGAAGGGTCAGCGCGAGCTGTAAGATCGATCGCTTCCTCCCCGGTCGTGCGATATTCGCGGCAAAGACGTGTGGTATAGTCATGCTCGTTTTGGATATCTATCGTCAGATCGGCCATGCGATAAAGAGCCATAGTGTGGTATTCCTTTCCGTTTCTGCGTGGTGTACGCACATTCTTTCATCATTATTATAGCGTAAACAAGGACATATGTCAAGTGAAATAAAGAGAGTAAACACAAAAAAGTGTCGTTTTGTCAATGATGTGAGACACAAAAAGTCAAAAGAATCAAGAGCTAAGTTAGTGTTATAATTGCTCCTAAAGGGATCGATTTTTTCTGTTGTGAAGAGTTAGGGGTGATTCTATATTAACAGAACAGGGGCACTTTTTCTGTTTTTTTGCAGTCTCACATTTCCAATAGCGTTTGTAGCTTGCTCCTCCACCGGGTCTTTCCACCCCGGCAAGCTCCTTTCCTTCGTTTCCCTATTTCCTCTTTGCAAGAGAAACGAGGCAATTTTGTTCTAACTGTAAAAAAACACAATTTCATATGTTAAAATTAGAACCTTTGTTTGATTTTCTGGTAAAACCGGTGTATAATGTACTATATAAAACTATATGAACAGCAGAAAAAGGGGAACAGTTATGGACAAGCTGAAGCCAAAGGAACAAAGAGTACTTGATTTTATCAATCAAACCATCGATGAACAGGGCTATCCGCCCTCTGTACGTGAAATATGTGCCTCTCTTGGTATCAAATCCACTTCAACGGCACATATGTATATTGAACGTCTTGCTTCCAAGGGCTATATTGAAAAGTTAGCCGGCAAGAGCCGTGCTATCAAAAAGAACGAGGATACGCCGGACGAGGGACATCGCTACCGTGTACCGCTCATCGGACAGGTCGCTGCCGGACTTCCCATTCTTGCTTCCCAGAATTTAGAGGGCTATATCTCCTATTCCAGCCTACATAGCTATGATGAAAGCAAGCTGTTTGGTCTGCGCGTCAAGGGAGACAGTATGATCGAGGTCGGTATTTTCAATGGCGATCTTGTGATCGTAGAACAACGAAGCTATGCGGAAAACGGCGAGATCGTTGTAGCTCTTGTAGGGGAAGAAGCGACGGTCAAGCGTTTTTTCAAGGAAAACGGTCATTTTCGTCTCCAGCCGGAAAACCGCACAATGGAGCCTATCCTTGCCGATGAGGTATCGGTACTCGGCAAGGTTGTCGCATTAGTTCGCCATTACGCCTAAGGACGATGCTGCTATCTGCTCTGTGGACACGCTCTTTTCGTCCGCTCCTTCGTTCCGTCTGCCCCTTGTGCGGCGCGCCCTCCTATGGCGGCGAGGTGTGTGCCGGCTGTGACGGGATGCTGGATCTTGCACAGTTAGAAAAGCCCGACTTCACTCTGCAAGCCGAAGATATCGCTCTTCCCTGCCGTGCGGTATTCTCCTATGAATATGAAGCCGTGGTAAAACTTCTGTTTTTCTTAAAACGTGACCCGGATCACGCCGTTCTTCGGTATGCCGCTATGCGCCTTATGCGCGTAATAGATAAAACCCACGAGAAAACACTGTTCGTTTCTGTTCCGCGCTCCCCCTCCGGTTTACGCGAAAACGGCTTTGATCAGGGTGCCTTACTCGCGGCACAGACCGTGCGCCTTTTGAACGCTCCGCTTGCCGATATGTCCAAACGAAAGCACCGCGATACGTGTTACACTAACGCTTCTGTCCTTGCCGCGCGTGTCTTTACCCGTGAACAGAAAAAGCTGACAGCGGCGCAGCGTGCCGAGAATCGTCAGAAAAGTCTGTACATCCGTCCCTTTTATCGTCCAAAGAAAAATATACGGCGCATTGTGATCGTGGATGATGTCATCACGACCGGAGCCAGCATTCTTGCGTGTGCAAAGCACCTGCAACGGCTGTATCCGGGAGTCAAGCTGTCGGCACTTGCTCTTGCCACCGTGCCCGGACTCAAGCGCCGTTAAAAAGAAATATGATCTGCAAAGGAAGAATCGAATGCCTCCGAAAAGAACACCGGATATAAAACCCAAAACCGCCAAATCTGACGGAAAAGCCAAAAAGACTTCGCCCACCAAAACCGATACTGCACGTGCGACTGCACAAAAGGAGGAGAATCTTCGCCTGAAGGAGGAGATACGCTCCTTGAAAAAAAGCCGGGACGTGGAAAGCACCTTTTCCTATAATTTTGTGCCCTATATATTAGCCTTTGCCGCATTGTTTTTAGGGGTCTGCTTCTGGATCCCGGAAAAAATGAGCATTGTCGGCATGGCAGCAAAGCTCATATGCGGACTTTTATCCGTAGGCGCCCTGTTTATTCCGGTCTGTCTGTTGATCGGGGCTTTTTTATGGAAACGCGATATGCGTGCCGGGCGGCTTCATGCTAAGGTCATCCTGCACACCAGCTTTATCCTGTCCATCTCCACGCTCTGCGAGCTGATCTGTTTAGCACGTGACCGCGCCGCCTTTGAGGGTTACCGTCTCTTAGGCGAGAACAGTCTGTATGAATATGGCAAGCTGTGCAAGGGCGGTGGGATCATCGGCGGCGTGATCGGCAATTTCTTAGAGCAGATCACGGGCGTCGGCGCTTGGATACTCTGCATTTTTGCGCTATTGCTGTTAGGCTTTGCGCTGTTCAGCATTACACCGGTGGATATCGTTGCCTATTTGTCTGAGAAAATACGCGCATGGCGATATACCGCCCGTGTGCGCCAAAAGGAAAGCCTTGTGCGCGATGTCGAAACGCACCATAATCCTTATGAGCGCAAGACAGAAGAAGCTCCCACTAAAAAGAAAAAGGCATACTTAGGCGGTATCGGTGACGAAAAGGAAGCCGCGACACAGGAAAAAGCCGAGACAGACAAGCCGTCTGCTCTCCCGGAGGGAAAGCCGGTCGAACAGCCGGAAAAGCCCGAAAAAAAGCGAAAAAGGATCAAAAACGATGAATTCACTCCCTTGGATATTTCGCCGGATGCTCTGCGCTTAGCCACCGGGGATACCTCCTCCGCCTTTTCGGCGGCAGAGGAGAACGAAGCAGCACAAACC
>CAZAWG010000008.1:0-14111 GCA_964488785.1 uncultured Oscillospiraceae bacterium
GCACCAATCCTTCATCGGTTCGGCGTTTAAGGAAAGATAAAAATCGATGCTCGGCTTGTTCCAGTTGAGGCACGACCACTCCAAACGTCCACAGCCCTGCTCAACCGCCATATGGGCAAGCTCCTTCAAAAGTGCCTTGCCATAGCCCTTTCCTCGATGCTCCGGCTTCACGAACAGATCCTCCAAATAGATACCGGCTCGTCCCAAAAACGTGGAAAAATTATGAAAGAACAGCGCAAGACCGACCTCTTCCCCATCGACTACAGCAAACAGCACCTGTGCCACTTTCTTTTCAAACAGCCATGAGCGCAAAAGCTCCGGAGTTGCGACCACCTCATCCGACATTTTTTCATAGGCGGCCAATTCGCGGATAAAATATAAAATCGTTTCTACATCGTTTTCTTCGGCCATCCGAAAGGATACATTCGACATTGCTTTTTCCTCTTTCCCTATGCTCCGCAACCGTTTTTTGGATAAAGAGCATATATTCAACCTGTATTATAGCACAGCTTAAGACATTTGTCTACCTTTATCGTAAAAATTTAAAAAAAGACCTTCGGATGTTCCAAGCCAAAGGTCTTAGCTTTATTTATGCTCTGCACCGCGAAGCAAGCGCACACACGGCATACAGCACAATATCCACTGCCGCCATGGTCGCCCCCACAGGCGTTGCAAGCATCAGTGACAGCAAAAAGCCCATGACAGCCGCCACAAGCGAGAACGCCCCTGCAAAGCAGACGACCGCACAAAAGCTCTTGAACAAGCGCATGGCGGCAAGTGTCGGAAATACGATAAGGGCTGTGATGAGAAGCGACCCGACCAATTTCATTCCCATCACAATGACCAGCGCCGCCATAACGGCGATAACCGTATTAAACAGCTCCACACCCGTTCCGGTCGCTGCCGCAAAGCTTTCATCAAAGGTGACGGAAAAAACACGGTGATAAAACAAAACAAAAAAGGCAAGCGTCAAAAGGGTCATCACTGCGCAAAGCACAACATCGCGCACGCCAAGCGTGAGCATGGAGGTCGAACCGAACAGCGTGCCGCAGACATCTCCCGACACGTTTGCTGAAGTCGAGAACAAATTCAAAAGCAGATAGCCGATCGCTAAGGACGATACCGAAATGACCGCCACAGCCGCATCGCCCGCCATTTTTGTCCGCGAACCCGTGCGAAGCAATAAAACGGCACACAGCACCGTGACCGGCAGCACCACAAGCATATTATCGGTAAGCCCGGCAACCGATGCCGCCGCGATCACGCCAAAGGCAAAATGCGACAGTCCATCTCCCAAAAAGGAAAAGCGTTTTAGCACCAGCACCACACCGATCAAGGCCGCACATAACGCCGTCATAAGTCCCACGGCAAAAGCACACCGCACAAAGGGATAGGAAAAATATGTCATTATATCAACCATGTGCCGCATCCCCCTGTGACGCAAAATAATCCTTGCCTGTCTGAAAGCTCACCTGTTTTCCCAAATGCAGGACCTTGTTTGCATACCGGCGCACCGCCTCCGGGTCATGGGTGACCATAAGAATAGTCAGACCATCCTCTTGGTGCAGCTTATCTAACAGAGCATACAACTCACTCGTTCCCTCGGTGTCAAGACCGGCACACGGCTCATCCACCAGCAGTACGTCCCTTGCCGCGCACAGCGCACGCGCTAAAAACACACGCTGCTGTTGACCGCCCGAAAGCTCACGAATGCTCTTATCAGCAAGCGAGCGTATCTCCAAACGATCAAGGATCGCTTCCATTTGTGCCTTATCCCTTTTGCTGTAAAAGCCAAAATACCCCTTAGCCCCCAAAAAGCCGGACAAAACGACTTCCTGCACCGATGCCGGAAAATCCTTCTGTAAGTCGGTTTTCTGCGGCATATAGCCAATACAGCGCGGCGAAAAGCCGGATGAGCGGCGGATACTTCCGGCAAGCGGCTTATTTAAGCCTAACAGGGTCTTAACAAGCGTGCTTTTTCCCGACCCATTTTCACCGACCACGCACAGATAGTCCCCTTTTTCCAGCGTGAAGCTCACCCCTTCGGCGACCGTATGTCCGGCATAGCCAAGCTTTAATGCATCACATTCCAATAATACCATAAGTTACTTCCTTAAATATATCAGGATAACAGCTGCTGTAAAGCACGCAGATTTTTCTCCATGACCGAAATATACGTTTCTCCGGACTCCACACGTGCTGACGTGACCGATTGCAGCGAATCCAAAGTCACGATCTGAACCTTTTCCATCTTTGCATTGCTCAGCACCGCCTCTGCCACCGCGCCATCAGTGCTTTCGGTAACAGCAATATGAGAAAGCGCGTTTTCATCGACCTTTTGCGCTAAAAGAATCACCGTGTCAAACCCGGCATCCGTTTCGGTCGAGCAGCCCGGAAACGCCGCATAGCAGGTAAGCCCGTAATCATCCGCAAGATAACGGAATGGAAACCGATCCGCCATCACAAAAACCGAATGCTCTGCCGTTTGCACGGCTTGCGTATAGCGTTCGTCCAGTGCCACAAGGCTTTGCATATAGGCATCAGCCGCACTTTGCAGCATTTCCGCTTCGTTGGGAAGCTCTTCGCACAAAAGCGCACTTAATCGAGATACGCACAGACGTGCATTTTTAAGAGACAGCCAGACGTGCTCGTCCATCTCTGCCGCATTATGCTCATGCTCGTGGTCGTGGTCGTGTTCCATGCCTTCGGTGAATTCCGCCGGCATTACGCAGTCGTCGAGCAGTTCAAGCAAGGACACGGCCCTCACAGCCGTTCCGGCATTCCTGACCGCATCCTCTATCCAGGCATCCGATGTGCCACCGATATAGAGGACAAGCTCACTCTGCGCCACCTTCACCATATCGGCGGCTGTCGGCTGATAGCTGTGCAGATCAGCGCCATGGGTATCCAATAGTACCGCTTCGAGCAAATCACACTCTGCGCTTATCTGCTTTATCCAATCATAAGCCGGAAAAGTCGTGCAAAGCACCTGGTATGTCTCGTTTTCTTCCACAGCCGACTGTTTACCGCAGGCAGAAAAAACGGCAAGCATACACAGAAGTACACACGAAAGTATGAGCCTGGAGATACTTTTTCGAATCATATCAGAAAACGCTCCGTTTAACGTCGAATTAAAATGAGAATCATTCTCAAATTAGTATTATAGTCATTTTAGAACAAAAGTCAATGCCTTTCACACAATTGTTACAGATAAGGGTATAAATTGCTTCAACAACATTTTTCAAGAAATATATATACTTATTCTTGCAAAAAGTAAAAATGTATGATATACTATAGATACGAATGCTCAAAATCGACATTTATCGCACAAAATACCGCGATACGAATAACAAGGAGCCGCCTTATGCATATTCTTCCGTTGTCACGCGAACAATACGACTATTTCGAGTTACATTATGAATATACGACCTTGGAGCACTACGTTGTCTCACTCACGGATGAAAAAGACAGCATGAGCTATTCCTTCAAACGCGAGACGTATGACACACCGCGCACAGAAAAGAACACAGACACGCTGTTTCAGCCATACTGGGATGACCCGGAGGCGTTTGCCGCCGTAGATGAGGACGGCACGGTCTTAGGCTATGTGGAATTTTCTCCGGAGGAATGGAATGCCAGACTGCGCATGACCCAATTGCTGGTGCTTCCGGGAAATCGCGGCAAAGGCGTGGGACGCTTTTTGGTGAACTTTGTCAAGGACACAGCAAGAGAGCGCGATTACCGCGTGGTCGTGCTTGAAACGCAAAACTACAACGTGCCGGCCATCGATTTTTATCGAAAATGCGGCTTCCGGTTCTGCGGCGGAAATGCATATTTTTACTCAAACAGCGATATTCAGGATGATGAGGTCATGCTGGAAATGGCATATCTGTTAGATTGATACAGCACAGATGTACCCCTATTTAATTTGCAAATAACGAAAGGATTGGACATAGATCATGGATAACTTACAAAAGCTTGCTTCGCTTATTTTCCCCGATGTCACCGATACCGACACAGTTGAATCGCTTGAGGCGCTCTTCCCGGAGCGCGGTCTTTCCGAGGGTGCTAAGGTCACGCGTATCGCGCCCAGCCCCACTGGCTCCATGCACATCGGCAATCTGTATGGAGGACTTGCCGATGAACGCATTGCCCACACAGCTACCCCGGACGGCGTTTTTTATCTGCGCATCGAGGATACCGATGACAAGCGCGAGGTGCCGGGTGCGGTGGACAAGATCATCAAGTTTTTAGGCGCCTTCGGTATCGAATTCGATGAGGGAGCTTCAGCCGAGGGCGACCGCGGCGCATATGGTCCCTACAGACAGCGTGCCCGCGCTAAATTCTATCATATCGTTGCCAAAAAGCTGTTATTGGACGGTCGCGCCTACCCCTGCTTCTGCACCGAAGAGGAACTGCAAAAAACCCACGCCGCACAAGAGGCCGCTAAAGAAAACTTCGGCTACTATGGCAAATGGGCCATCCACCGCGATATGCCGGTGGAGGAAGCCATCCGGCGCATCGAAAACGGCGATAGCTATGTGCTTCGCTTCCGATCGATGGGCGACCCAAACAAAAAAGTGGAATTCAAAGATCAGATCAAGGGCAAGCTGTCCTTCCCGGAAAACGATCAGGATTTCGTTCTGTTAAAATCCGATGGCATTCCTACCTATCATTTTGCTCATGTGGTGGACGATCATTTTATGCGCACAACCGATGTGGTACGCGGCGAGGAATGGCTCTCCACGCTCCCGTGGCACGTGGAATTGTGGCGTGCCTGCGGCTTCAAAATGCCGCGCTTCTGCCATACGGCACAGGTCATGAAATTGGATGAGGAAACAGGCGCCAAGCGCAAAATGTCTAAGCGCAAGGACCCGGAATGCACGCTCGGCTTCTATTTTGAAAAGGGCTATCCGGCCTCCGGCGTGATCGAATATCTGATTACACTTCTCAACTCCAACTATGAGCAATGGCGTTCTGCCAACCCGAATGCTTCCTACAAGGAATTCCCCTTCAAGGCAAGCGCTATGGGCAATTCCGGTGCTATGTTCGATCTTGCCAAATTCAACGACGTTTCCAAAAATGTCATTTCACATATGACCGCCGAAGAGGTTTATGCCGGTGTTTCGGAATGGGCTAAGGAAAACGATCCGGATTTCTTCGCACTCCTTTCGGCTGACCCCGATTCTATCACCCGCTTCTTTGCCATCGGGCGCGGCGGCAAAAAGCCGCGCAAGGACTTTGCCTGCTGGAGCGAGGTGAAGGACTTTGCTTCCTATATGTTTGACAGCCTGTTTGAACAAAAGGATGAATATCCGGCGCATATCAGTGCCGAAGAAAGACGTGCGATCTTAGACGAATACGCTTCTGTCTACTCTCCGGAGGACGACAACAATACCTGGTTCGAAAAGCTGAAGGCTTTATCCGAAGCACACGGCTATACCTCCGATATGAAAGCCTACAAGGCCGATCCGAGTGCCTTCAAGGGCAGTGTGGCCGATGTCAGTAACGTCCTTCGCGTGGCCGTGACCGGCAGACAAAATTCGCCCGACCTGTGCAGCGTCATGGCGATTCTTGGCAAAGAGCGTGTGCTTGCACGTCTTGCTGTGGCAAAATGAGGAGGTATCCAAGCAATGAATGAGTTACCGACTATCACCGTGCCGGCTTCTTTAGCCGTGCCCGGGCTCAATGCCACTCCACATATCATTAAAAAAATAGATGAGCTTTCGGAAAGCGGCGGCACACTGCTCTTTGAAAAAGGCGAATACCACTTCTATGCCAATGGAACACGAAGCGGCTTTTTCGCTCCCTGCAACAATGCGTCCGGCAAAAAAAATGTATGCTTTCCCCTTTGGGACACCAAAAATCTCACCATTGACGGCGGCGGCAGTGTGTTTGTGTTTCACGGGAAAGCCTTTCCGTTTATCGTGTCGGAAAGTGCGGATATCACATTGCAAAATTTCACCTGCGATACCGCTTTTTCGCCGGTCGCCGCTATAGAGGTCGTCGAAAAGACCGAGGAAGGCTTTTTCTGCCGGATCGACAAAACCCAAGCTCCTTTTCACACGGAAAACGGACACCTTGTTTTTGAAAGAGAAGGACACACACTCACCACCGAGGATGGGCGACTTTCCTTACATTCCCTTGACCGCATGGCGATCCTCTATCTGTTTGCCGGAGACACGGCGCAGTCCAAGGAAAATCTTGCGACCTCTTTCATCGATACCGATGCCTTTGAATTGTCCGACAAGCTGTATTTTCGCTATCGGGAGGACACGCAGATCCCCTGTCTCTTTGAGGTGGGCGAGCGCGTGGTCATCAATTTGGAGGAAAAACGGGAGCGTTCGGTCTTTTTCTTCGAAAATTCCGAGCGTGTCACAGTCGAAAACGTCACGCTCCGTCGTGGCGGCGGCATGGGACTTGTGGCACAAATGTGCAAGGATGTGCGTGTGCGCGGCATGAGGACCGATAAAACCTACCACGACGACACAGTCACCCTGACAGCCGATGCGTTTCATTTCATCCATTGCTTCGGTGATGTTGAAGTATCCGAATGCGATATGGGCTCCTTTTTGGACGATGCCTGCAATATCCACGGCGTATATACCACGTTTGACCGCTTAAACGGTGATTGCCTGCACCTGCATTTGGGGCACGCCGAGCAAAGTCATTTCTGCCCGTATAAGGCGGGGGATGTTCTGGTCGTTCGTGAAAAGGACACCTTAAAGGCGGTTTGCGAAGCCCGTGTGCGCGATGTCTTTTTCACCTCCAACGATGGCATGAGCCTGTCGGTCAAGGTGGAATTTCTCTATGGTGCAGAAGCTCTTTCTCCCGGTCTTTTAGTGGAGAATCCGGCGCGTATGCCGCGCATTTTCATCCACCACAACCGGTTTTACGATTTTCCGCATATTCGCTTATCCGGAGCAGGTGCAATACGCTTCGAGCATAATGACATTTCCGATTGCAACAGCGCCCTGCTTCTCATGGATCTTGCCGAGTTCTGGTATGAATCGGGACGCATTCGCGAAGCACACATTTACCGCAATCGCTTTGCAGACTGCAATGCGAAGGGCGGAGAAGCGTTTATTCAGGTCGGCGTTTCCGGCTTTGAGACGGCCAATGCTCCGCGTGTGCATGAGCTAATCGAGATCGCCGACAATAAATTTGAAAAGCTAAAACGCTATGCCGTCTGCGCCGGCGGCGTTCAAACGCTTGCACTTTCCAATAATACAGATGGGAAGGAGCCGCTTCCCGACAGCGCTTTTCTTGGCGTATAACGGTTTCATACATTATTTTTAGAATAGAAAGTGAGTTTGTCTTATGGCAGAAGAAATGACCTCCACAAATTTTATTCACGATATCATTGACGAGGATATTGCCGCCGGTCTTTCGGAGCGTATCCATACACGCTTTCCCCCGGAACCGAACGGATATCTGCACATCGGTTCCGCTAAGGCGATCTGGATCAACTATTCCACTGCAAAAAAATACGGTGGACTGTTCAATCTGCGCTACGATGACACCAACCCGGTCAAGGAGGACGATGAGTTCGTCCGTTCGATCGAAGAGGATCTTCGTTGGTTAGGCGCCGATCCCGATGCCATTTTCTACGGCTCGGATTATTTCGACAAGTGCTATGAGTTTGCCGTCCGGCTCATCAAGGACGGAAAGGCCTATGTTTGCGACTTAAGTGCCGAGCAAATGCGCGAATATCGCGGCACACTCACCGAGCCGGGCAAAAACAGCCCCTGGCGCGACCGCTCGGTCGAAGAGAACCTTGATCTGTTTGAGCGCATGAAGAACGGCGAATTCGCCGATGGCTCGCATACCCTTCGCGCAAAGATCGATATGGCAAGTCCCAACATGAATCTGCGCGACCCAGCTATCTACCGCATTCTCCACACACACCATCATCGTCAGGGCGACAAATGGTGCATTTATCCGTTGTACGATTTTGCCCATCCCATCCAGGATGCACTTGAGGGCATCACGCATTCGCTCTGCTCCATCGAATTCGAAAATCACCGTCCGCTATACGAATGGGTGGTAGACAACATCGGCTTTGAGCATAAGCCCAAGCAACGCGAATTTGCCCGTCTCAACGTCACCCATACCGTCATGAGCAAGCGCTATTTGCGCGCTCTTGTCGAGGAAAAATTAGTGGACGGCTGGGATGATCCCCGTATGCCTACGCTTTGCGGTCTGCGCCGCCGCGGCTTCACCCCCAGCTCCATCTTCAATTTTGTTCAACGCTCCGGCATTTCCAAGGCACTGTCGTTGTGTGATATCAACCTGCTCGACCACTGCATCCGTGAGGAATTGAACCTGTCCGCTCCGCGCCGCATGGCAGTCCTTGATCCCTTGGAGGTGGAGATCACCAACATGGCCGAGGATGAAACGGTCTATTTCGATGTGGTCAATAATCCCTCCGACCCGGATTCCGGCTCACGCAAGGTCGCCTTTACCAAGCATCTGTTCATCGAACGCGCTGATTTTTCGGATAATCCGCCGCCCAAGTTCCAGCGTTTAAAGCCGGACAGCGAGGTGCGCTTTATGAGTGCGTATGTGGTCAAGTGCAACGAGGTCGTTTACGGCGCAGACGGCCGTGTGGAAAAGCTGCTCTGCACGATCGATCCGGAAACCGCCGGCTGCAATCCGCCCGACGGGCGCAAGATCAAGGGCACTATCCATTGGGTGAGTGCCGCACACGCCAAAACCGCCGAGGTACGCTTATACGACCGCCTCTTCACCATCGAGGACACCGGCGCTATTCCGGAGGATAAATCGTTCCGCGATTATCTCAATCCGGAAAGCCTTGTAGTCATGCCGAATGCCAAATTGGAGGAAGCGTTAGGCGAGGTTCAGCCCGGTGAAAAGTTCCAGTTTGTGCGCATGGGCTATTTCTGCGCCGACAGCCGCAACGAGAATGTTTTCAACCGCATCGTCACCTTGAAGGATAGCTTTGCGAAAACCTTGAAATAATTGATGAAAAGGGGCTGTAGACCTGTTTTTACAGTCCCTTTGTCTATGTATAAACCCAAAAAAGGAGTCTTATCATGCTGATCCAGAACCTTCAGGCCGTTCTGCGCGACCGCATCGCTTTCTGCGATATACGTATTCAAAATACCAAGATCACCGCTATCGGAAAAGATCTTTCCCCGGAAAGCGGCGAAGAAGTCATCGATGGAGCCGGAAGCTACGCCTTTGCCGGGCTCATCGACAGCCATACCCACGGCGCAATGGGCGCAGTCTACTATAACCCCGGCTGTGACGTGGAAAAGATACTTACCTTTGAAGCAAGCGAGGGTGTGACCACCGTTGCCGCTACCCTGGAAAGTGCCCCCATCAACGAGGAGCTCGCACTCACAAAGCACCTGCTCCCCTTCTTTGCACACCGGCGCGGTATGGCAAAGCTCGGCGGTATTCATTTTGAAGGACCGTTTCTGAATCCTGCCAAAAAGGGAGCCATGGATCCGAACGGCATGGTGAGTCCCAATGTGGCGGATTTTGACCGTTTATATGAGGCCGCCGAGGGACATATGAAGCTCATCACGGTCGCTCCCGATATGCCTGGTGCGCTGGAGGTCATTCGCCGCGCCGCTTCGCTTGGAGTTTCGGTATCCGCCGGACACACCATGGCAAGCTATGAACAGATGAAACAGGCGATCGATGCCGGACTCTCTCGCATGACTCATACCTTCAACGCCTGTCGGGCACTCGATCACCGGGAGCCGGGCGTGCTGGGCGCAGCGCTGACCGATGAGCGAGTGACCTGCGAGGTCATATGCGATTTTGCCCATCTGCACCCGGCTTCGGTCGAGCTCGTGTACCGCGCCAAGGGCTGTGAGCACTTCACCGCCATCAGCGATTCGGAATTTGCCGCCGGTCTTGCCGAGGGACGCCTTGTCGGCGAGGATGGGCGCGAACGCTTCATTGACGGCGGCGTGGCTCGTCTTTCGGACGGAACCATCTGCGGCAGTGCTTCTTCACTGTATCGCGGCTTTCGCAACCTTTGCTCGCTTGGCATTCCGCTCTGGGAGGTCAGCCGCATGGTATCGGAAAACCCGGCAAGGGCACTCGGTCTTTTTGACACGACCGGAAGTCTCACGGTCGGAAAATGCGCCGACCTGTTCCTTGCCGACAAGAACCTTGCCATTCAGGCGGTCTTTGTGAATGGAGAAAAGGTGCGGTAAGCATACATCCAAAGAAAAACAGCTGCGAGCCTTTCGCCCACAGCTGTTTTTGTATGCACTATTTTGTGATCGTTATGCTCTCACAAAGTGGTTTTATGGTTTCATCCTTCTGCACCATGAATATCTTAGCCACGGAATAATCCCCATCCTCCGTTACACCGTAATCACTGAGGAACCTACCGCCGTGTTCCGGTGTAATAGAAACGATCCACGGATCGAGCATCCGTCCCTCTTTATAGCGTACTATGATCACGCAAGCCGGTTCCTCGTTTTGCCCAGAATAGAGAATTCTTTCGCCGCTATCCTCATAAACGACATACATATAAGGCTTTTTGGTGTTGTTGTAGATGTTTTCCCCTGCACGATACACCGTTTCGCCCTTATACTGTGGGAACACATCCTTACCAAGGTTCTGATACCAGCCTTGTGTACCATCCGTCACACCCCGGTTTAAGCGATACGTTGCCTCGCCGCTTGCAAGAGCAGACACCTCAAGCGCTGTTCCATATTCCGTTGAGGTATAGCTCCCCCTTGACTCTTTCGCAGAGGCGTGTTAAAATATAGAAAAACACGCACCGAAAACCGGCGAACGCTCCCTTGTTCCTTGTATTTTTATGCACCTCGAAAGGAAAAAATCATGCCACTTCAGCTCGTTCGAAACGATATAACGAAAATGCCGGTAGACGCTATTGTCAATGCTGCGAATTCCACGCTTTTGGGCGGCGGCGGTGTGGATGGCGCCATCCACCGCGCTGCCGGGATCGGACTGCTCGCCGAATGTGTCCGTCTTGGCGGCTGCAAGGTAGGCCAAGCAAAGCTCACCGGTGGCTACAAGCTGCCCTGTAAGCACGTCATTCACACGGTTGGTCCCAAATGGACGGGAGGAACCAACGGTGAAGCTGAACTGCTTGCCAAATGCTATCGAAACAGCCTCAGCCTTGCAAGAGAGCATGGCTGTGAAAGCGTTGCCTTTCCGCTCATCTCGACCGGCGTTTACCATTATCCCATCTTAGAAGCCCTCCGCATAGCCACCGACACCATAAATGCCTTTTTGCAAAGCGATACAGCTGAGGACGAAATGCTCGTCTTTCTGGTGATCTACGATTCCAAATCCTACGCCATCTCCCAAGAGCTGTATGATGACATTTCTTCCTATATCGATGAGCGCTATATCGAGCTTCGCGCACCAACCTTTTCGCGTCGCGCGGACTATGGAGATGTCGATGCAGACTTTTCTGCCGAAAAGCCAACGACCGCGGCTCCCCTTTCCGGTTTGTTTGACCGCACACGCTTTTCTTCAGCGCCTCCACCAGCGATGTCTGCTCCTGCCACGCCCATGCCCATGGACATGGCTCACCCGGCTTGTTCCTTAGAGGAAGCCGTCAAGCAGTTAGACGAAAGCTTTTCGGAAATGCTTCTTCGCAAGATCGATGAAAAGAGCTTGACCGATGCCGCCTGCTACAAAAAAGCCGGTATCGACCGTAAGCTGTTTTCCAAAATCCGCTCCAATCCCCAGTATAAGCCGTCCAAACCCACGGCCGTTGCCTTTGCCGCCGCGCTCGAATTGCCTCTTGACGAAGCGCGCGACCTCATAAGCAAGGCAGGCTTTTCGCTGTCGCACAGCAATAAATTCGATATCATCATCGAATATTTCTTTGAGCGTGGCAACTATAACATTTTGGAGATCAACGAAGCGTTGTTTTCCTTTGATCAGACTCTGATCGGCAGTTAATACACGTTTTACAAAAAATGTCGCTTGACAGGTGACCAAATCATATTCCAAAGGCCGTATAATAGAGCTGTAAGGTGAACGAACACCCACAGCTCTATTTTATTTTCATTTACGGAGGAATGTATCATGAAAAAAGGACTTACCGAGCTTTGTTTTATTCTCGACCGCAGCGGTTCCATGCAGGGGCTTGAGCGCGACACCATCGGCGGCTTCAACTCCATGTTGGAAAAGCAGAAGAAGGAGCCGGGAGAGGCGTATGTTTCCACGGTCTTATTCGATAACGTCAGCGAGGTCTTGCACGACCGCGTAGATATCCACTCGGTTCGGTCGCTCACCGAAAGAGACTATACCGTGCGCGGCTGTACGGCGCTGCTTGATGCATTAGGCGGTGCTATCCATCACATCGGAAACATCCATAAATATGCAAGAAAAGAGGATGTGCCGGAGCATACACTGTTTATCATCATCACCGATGGCATGGAAAACGCCAGCCGGACATATTCCTCTGACATGGTCAAGCAGATGATCGAACGGCAGAAATCGAAATACGGCTGGGAATTTCTGTTCCTTGGCGCAAACATCGATGCCGTGGAAACAGCCGGACGATATGGTATTGCACCGGATCGTGCCGTTACCTATACCAACGATTCCAAGGGCACGAAATTAAACTTCCAGGTATTACGCGATACCGTCTCTTCCTTCCGCTGCTGCGGCGCGGTGCAGGCGGATTGGGCTGCTCCCATCCGTAGCCGTGATGAAGAAGAACAGAAGAATAATAGTAAGGAATAGAACACCGCACTGTGCCGCGATACAGCACCTGTATCGCGGCACAGCCTTATTCTCTGCGCTTCTCTTCCTTCTTTCTTTCCTCATATTTTCGTTTTGTTGCCAATCCCCCACGCATATGACGTTCCGCCTTGTGGATGTCCAATACCCTTCGTACACGCTCATATAACGCCTTGTCCAGAGCGTATAGCCGGGTAGTCACATCCTTATGTACAGTCGATTTGCTGAGTCCAAAATGGGCAGCTGCCTCGCGCACCGTTTTTCCGCTTTCACTGATATAAGCAGCACATTCTATGGTTCGCTCGTCATACGGATTATAGCTATGTGGCATTTTCTGCTTCTCCTTACCTGCTTTTTGTTTTTTACTGCTACACTATATGCCGCATCGCAGACAAAGTAGAAGCATCCTACTCAAATGAAGAACGCATTTTTTTGTTTTGCAAAACAAATCGTTATTTCACACGGATTTCATCCGATTTTCAGTTTTTTTGCATAATCAGATTTTCGATTATGCAAAATGTTTGAACAAGCATTAAATTTTTAGGTAAAATTTCCCGATTCCCTTGCATTTTACAGAAAGTATGCTATAATTATAATGCTTAGAGTTTTGACGTTCTGAGAACGACAAGATTTTAACAAGTATAAACACGTCAAATACAAAAATAATATATACAGCATTTGCTGTCATGGAGGTTTTGGAAATGACTGAAAACAAGTATGTAAAAGAATGGGTCAGAGAAATGGCTGAGCTGACCGCACCGGATGCCGTTGTCTGGATCACCGGTGAAGAGGATCAGACCGAAAAGCTTCGTCAAGAAGCGATCAAGACCGGCGAGATCATCAAGCTCAACGAGGAAAAGCTCCCCAACTGCTATCTGCACAGAACCGCTATCAACGACGTGGCTCGTGTGGAGAACCGCACCTTTATCTGCACCACCAAGCGTGAGGATGCAGGCCCGACCAACAACTGGATGAGTCCGGATGAATGCAAGGCTAAGCTTCTTCCTTTATACAAGGACTCCATGCGCGGCAAGACCATGTATGTCATCCCGTATTCGATGGGCGTGCTGGGCTCGGATTTCTCCAAGATCGGCATTGAGCTTACCGACTCGATCTATGTCGTTCTCAATATGCTCATTATGACCCGTGCCGGCAAGGCCTGCTTAGATCAGCTCGGCGACAGCCCCTACTTCATCAAGGGTCTGCACGCAAGAGCAAACCTCGACGAAGAGAACCGCTATATCGTTCACTTCCCGGAAGAGAACGCTATCTGGTCGATCAACTCCGGCTACGGCGGAAACGTGCTTTTAGGCAAGAAGTGCTTCGCGCTTCGTATTGCTTCCTATCTCGGTCGCAAAGAGGGCTGGATGGCAGAGCATATGCTCATTTTGGGCGTAGAA
>CAZAWG010000009.1:0-13963 GCA_964488785.1 uncultured Oscillospiraceae bacterium
GCTACCCGTACGGCTCTAAAAATGGGCGATTACACCGTTACCGAAGCCGGCTTTGGTGCCGACCTTGGTGCAGAGAAATTCTTAGATATCAAGTGCCGCTATGCCGGACTTACGCCGTCGGCTGTTGTAGTGGTTGCGACCATCCGTGCCTTAAAGATGCATGGCGGTCTTGCAAAGACTGAGCTTGCAACGCCCGATCTGGAAGCTCTGAAAAAGGGACTACCCAATCTTCTTCGCCATGTTTCCAATATGACGAATGTCTACAAGCTCCCAGTCGTTGTTGCCGTCAACAAGTTCCCGACCGACACGGATGACGAGGTTAAGCTCGTGATCGATGAATGCCGCAAGTTAGGTGTCAACACGGTTCTGTCCGATGTTTGGGCAAAAGGCTCGGAGGGTGGCATAGAAATGGCAGAAGAGGTCATTAAGCTCTGCGAACAGCCTGGTGACTTCACCTTCTCTTATCCGCTTGAGGGAAGCATCGAGGACAAGATCGAAGCCATTGTCACTAAGGTGTATGGCGGTGATGGGGTAGACTTCTTGCCGAATGCGAAAAAGCAGATCGCGACGCTTACCTCCTTAGGCTTCTCGCAGCTTCCGGTGTGTGTTGCCAAGACCCAGTACAGCTTCTCTGACGATCCCACTAAGCTTGGCGCACCGGAGCATTTCCGCGTGACCGTCAAAAATGTAAAGGTATCGGCAGGTGCCGGCTTTATCGTGGTGCTCACCGGCGATATCATGACCATGCCGGGTCTTCCGAAGGTTCCGGCGGCTGAAAAGATTGATGTCGATGAGAACGGAAAGATTTCCGGATTGTTCTAAAAAATCCGTCTTATTTGAAATTGTTAGCAGGAGCGCATTTGTGGATGTGCTTCTGCTTTTTTTGGTTGATTATTTATCAATATATCACGCAGAATTCTTGACAATTTCATAGAATCGTGGTATCATATAGTGATAAGAATGGCAAATATCTGTATTTAATAGAATAGGAGAAGCATTATGAAGGTATTACTTTTACAGGACGTTAAGGGAAAAGGCAAAAAGGACACCATTGTGGAGGTTTCCGATGGCTACGCACGCAACTTTCTTCTTCCGAAGGGCGTGGCGGTCGAGGCCGATGCCAAGATCATGAATGACTATAAGAATAAGCAGGCTGCCAAAAAGCATCATGAGGAAATGGAACGTCAGGCGGCTAAGGAAACAGCTGAAAAGATGAGCGGTTTTGTCGTCAAGATCTTAGCAACAGCCGGTGCGGATGGACGCTTTTATGGCTCTGTTACGGCAAAGGATATCGCCGAGGAGCTGGAGAAGCAACATGGCATTTCGGTGGATAAGAGAAAAATCCAGCTCGATGACGCTATCAAGGCGTTTGGCTCGTATACACTGGATGTGAAGCTTTACCCGGAAATCGTTGGAAAGCTGAATGTAGTGGTTACGCAAAAGGATTAAGCTCGTTTAGCCGGTATTGTACCAGAAAGGAGGGGGCGCATGAGTGAGTTGATCATTTCTGAGGAGTCCTTACGCAAAATGCCGTTTTCCATGGAAGCCGAGCAATCGGTTTTGGGTACGGTCATTTTGGATCCGGAAAAATTAAATGAAATTGCACCCATCCTTCGTGCCGAAGATTTCTATTTGGAGCAGCATACACGCATTTATGAAGCTATGCGTGCCATTTTTGCGCGCTCCGATGCGCATTTGGATGCTGTGACCCTGCTGGAGGAGCTTATCAGCGAGGGAACGTTGGATGAGGCAGGTGGAAAGAGCTATATCACGGTGCTTGCCGAGTCGGTTCCGGATATGAATAATCTGCTTGATTATGTGCGTATCATTAAGGATAAGGCGGTGCTGCGGCGGCTTATTGAGGCTGCCGGTGAGATCGGCTCCATGGCGTATGCCGCCGAGGGCGAAACAAAGGATATTTTAGACCGCGCCGAGCAGCTCATTTTCGATATAGCCGAAAAGAACGAAACGAAGGGCTTTTCGCATATTCGTGATGTCATTATCGGTTTTTACCATCATTTGGAGGAACTCAAAAAGAACGGTGCGGATGCCTTAGGTACGCCGACCTATTTCTCCGGAATCGATAAGCTGCTTGTCGGCATGGGAAAAGGTGACCTGGTGTTGGTCGGTGCCCGTCCGGGTGTCGGTAAAACCAGCTTTGCTCTGAATGTCGCCTCCAATGTGGCTCTTCGCTCGCCGAAAAAGGCGGTCGTTGTGTTTTCTCTGGAAATGTCGTGTGAGCAGTTGGTGAGTCGTCTGCTTGCTTCGGAAGCACTCATCGACAGCTATCATATGCGTTCCGGTGAGTTGACCGAGGAGGACTGGGAAAAGCTTGCCCGTGCGGCGGGCGCTCTTGCCGAGACAGAGATACTCATCGATGATACGCCGGGGCTTTCGGTCACCGGTATGAAAGCCAAGCTGCGCCGTGTGAAGAATCTGGGGCTTGTGGTCATAGACTATTTGCAGCTCATGCAGTCCGACCGCAAAACTGACAACCGTGTGCAGGAGGTTTCTGAGATCTCCAGAGGCCTCAAGCTTCTTGCCAAAGAGTTGGAAGTGCCGGTCATCACCTGTGCCCAGCTTTCCCGTGCCTCTGAAAAGGAGCATAAAAAGCCGGTGCTGTCCGACCTGCGTGATTCGGGTGCCATCGAGCAGGATGCCGATACCGTCATGTTCCTGTCGCGCGATTATTATAAGGATGACCCGGATAAGGAAAATGTAGCTGACGTCATTATTGCCAAAAACCGCCACGGCTCGACCGGCACGGTCACACTTGGCTGGTATGGACAGTATACGAAATTTATCACGGTGGATACAGACCATGCCGGTGCATGAGAGAGTGCTTCGTCGGCAGATCGATGAGGCGAACAAAACGTATGAGCTTTTTTCACCGGAGGCACGAATATTGGTTGCCCTGTCGGGCGGCGCGGACAGTGTGGCATTGTTGCTTGCACTTGCTGAAATGCATCCAAGCAGACAGTTGGTGGTCTGCCATGTCAACCATCATCTGCGCGGTGCGGAAGCTGAACGTGATGCGCACTTTTGCCGGGCACTGTGTGAGCGGATGTCCGTTCCCTTTGAGCTGTGCGAAGCGGAGGTAGCGGAAGTAGCTGCAAAAGAAAAGATATCTACCGAGCTTGCCGCACGACGTGTTCGTTATGCCTTTTTCGAAAAGGTCTGTCGAAAGCACGCTCTGACCCACGTTGCAACGGCGCATACAGCCAGCGACAATGCCGAAACGGTATTATTCAATCTGACACGCGGAACGGCTCTGACCGGGCTTGCAGGTATTCCGCCCAAGCGTATGCTTTGTGCGGATATCACACTGGTGCGGCCGCTGTTACTTTGTACGCGCGAACAAGTCGAAGCGTTTCTGGAGGAACGCGGCGAAGCGTATGTTACCGATTCCACCAATTTGACCGATGCCTATACTCGGAATTTCTACCGCCATAAGATATTGCCGCTTTTAAAGCAGGTCAACCCGGCCATTGAGCAGGGGCTTAGCGGAATGTGCAAGGCAGTACGTGATGCGCAAATATTTATAGAAAAAACGGCAAACAATAGTCTGACGCAGGATGTTTGTCAGCTTGCCGCACTTGATGAGCCGGTCTTGTGCGAATGCATCCTACAGCTGTATCACCGTAGATTTACCGATACGCCGGAAAATGTGCATATCCGACAAACGGCTGCTTTAGTCCGCTCATGCGCGTTGAATGCCAAAAATGCCGAAATATGCTTTCCGGGAGGGGTGAGCGCGTACATCCGGGAGGGCAAGCTCTCCTTCTCGCAAACAGTTCGTCGGGAAAAACTACCGGAGCTGCCATATGAGATTCCGTTACGTGAAGGCTTTTTTGTGATAGAAAACACTCCCTTTGCTGTGGAATATACGCCGGATTGCATGGAATATTTCTTTCATGACGGCTTTTTGCTGTATGACAGCGTGTTTCTTGATCCGGAGCTTTTTGAAGGTGAGCCGTGCTTACGCTCACGCCGGGCAGGGGATACTGTCTATAGCGGCGGTATGACCCGAAAATGTAAAGAACTGTTCAATAAAAAGAAAATTCCGACGGAGCTTCGAGCGCGTATACCGCTTTTGTGCGATTCACAGGGCGAACGTATCTTATTTGCTCCGCGTGTGGCGACAAGCGACTGTGTGCGCGATGCCTTTCATTCATCACGCTCCCTATGGCGTGTCGCTGTATATATAAGCGAATGATTTCCATAAATATAAATATCCAACATTATGATTAGGAGAACTGTTGATGAAAAACACCGGAAAAACCATCTTGTTTTACGTCGTGCTGATCATGGTACTGCTCTTTGCTTCCTATTTTCTGATTGGCGAAAAGACCGAGGAGCCCCCGAATTTCAGCGATATCACCCAAATGTTCGAGAACGGCGAGGTCGTTTCCTATACCGTCACAGCCGGAAATGTGCTTGTCGTGCAAACGCGCGATCATGTCGATGCCGATGGACTGACTGTCAAGGGAAGTGAGATATCGGTCAAGCTGCGCAGTCTGGAATTGTTCGAGCGTGATATCAAGCCCATTGTGCAGGCACTTAATCACGACGATGACCCAAGCAACGATATCGAGACCTATAACTACGATCCACCAAAGGAAACGCCCTTCTGGCTCAGTCTTGTACCGTTTATCCTTATGGTCGTTCTGTTCGGTGCGCTGTGGTTTTTCGCCATGAATTCCGCTATGGGCGGCAAGGGCGGCAAGATCAACAGCTTTGGAAAATCGAGAGCCCGTGTGAGCCTTGGCGGCAAGAATAAGGTCACCTTTGAGGATGTTGCCGGCGCAGAGGAAGAAAAAGAAGAATTAAAAGAGGTCGTTGACTTCTTAAAGAATCCCAAAAAATTCACGGAGTTAGGTGCAAAGATACCGCGTGGGGTGTTGCTTGTCGGCCCTCCCGGTACGGGTAAAACACTGCTTGCCAAGGCGGTTGCCGGAGAAGCGGGAGCCCCATTCTTCTCGATCTCCGGTTCAGATTTTGTGGAAATGTATGTCGGCGTGGGTGCTTCGCGTGTGCGTGACCTCTTCGATACCGCTAAGAAAACAGCACCTGCCATCATCTTTATCGATGAGATCGATGCTGTTGGTCGCCATCGCGGCGCAGGGCTTGGCGGTGGTCACGATGAACGTGAGCAGACCTTGAACCAGCTCCTTGTTGAGATGGACGGCTTTGCCGAAAACGATGGTATCATTGTCATTGCTGCCACCAACCGCCCGGATATCCTTGATCCGGCGCTCCTTCGCCCCGGTCGCTTTGACCGTCAGGTAACCGTCAACTATCCCGATGTGCGCGGCCGTGAGGAGATTTTGAAGGTTCACGCACGCAATAAGCCCTTTGAAAAGGACGTTGATCTGTCGGTCATTGCCAAAACGACCGCCGGCTTTACCGGCGCAGACCTTGCCAATCTCTTAAATGAAGCAGCACTTCTTGCGGCTCGGCATTCCAAGCATCTTATCGGTATGAAGGATCTTGAAGAGGCTATGGTCAAGGTGCTTGTCGGACCACATAAAAAGAGCAAGGTCATTTCCGAAAAGAGCAAAAAACTGACTGCTTACCACGAAGCCGGTCATGCTGTTGCTTCCTTCTTCTTGCCTGGGCATGACCCGGTGCATCAGATCTCCATCATTCCGGCCGGTCGTGCCGGCGGCTATACGCTGTACCTTCCGAAAGAAGATAGAGACTATACCTCTAAGGGCGATATGGAAAACGAGCTTGTATCACTGCTTGGTGGAAGAGTGGCCGAGAAGCTGACTCTTGATGATATCTCCACTGGCGCTTCGAATGATATTCAGCGTGCTACGGATATTGCCCGCAGCATGGTTACCAAATATGGTATGAGTGAGGAGCTTGGTCCCATCGTGTACGGCGAGAATCAGGAGGAAGTGTTCCTCGGCATGAGTATGAACCACTCGCGTAACTACTCGGAAACGGTCGCTTCTGCTATCGATGCCGAGGTTCGTGCCATCATCGACCGCGCTTACCATAAGACCGAAGCCATCTTAAATGAACACATGGATAAGCTGACCTTTATCGCAGAATACCTCATCACACATGAATTGATGGACGAAGATCAGTTTGCCGCTGTGATGAACGGTGAGCCAACCGTTGAGCAGTTAGAGGAGATCGCGAAGAATAAAGTCGATAACAGCCATAAGGAAAACAATGAAGCCGGTGCAGCAAAGGCGGCCGCTAAAGAAAATGCGGAACAGGAGGCTGCAGCTTCCACCTCTGACTCCAACGCTTCGCGCTATAACATTCGCCGCCGTATTGCGGAGGAAGCCCAAAAAGAACACAGCGCACCGACTGATTCGGATGATTCGCATGATAATGAATAATTCAGAACAAAGTACCGTGATGAGGAAATATGCCCAATCTGTCGGGCACGTTCCGCGTGTAGCGGCTATCCACGATATTTCCTGTATCGGTCGTTGTGCCGGAACAGTTATCTTGCCGGTTCTGTCGGTCTGTGGGGTGCAGGCGTGTCCCTTGCCAACAGCTCTGCTGTCCACCCATACCGGTGGCTATACCGGCTTTACGTTTCTTGACTTGACGAACGAGCTGCCGCGCATCGCCGCACATTGGGACACTCTTGGTGAAACCTTTGCGGCTGTATATTCCGGCTTTTTGGGCAGTGCCGATCAGATCGAACTGGTTCGCGCGTTTGCTGCGGACTGTAAAAAGAAAGAACCGCATTGTCTTTTTCTGGCCGACCCTGTCATGGGGGACGATGGTGCCTGTTATGCTACCTACACCGGGGAAATGTGTCAAAAGACCCGTGAACTGGTCAAGGATGCCGACATCATCACTCCCAATGTGACCGAAGCGTGCATTTTGTTGGATATCCCATATCGAACTGATTTTTCGAACGAAGAATTAGAGCGGATGACCAAGGCTTTGTCCAACCTGTCAGCAGGTCTTGTGGTCATGACCGGTATCCACCGGGATGACCGCGTGGGCGTTATGTATTATGAGCGTGCCATGGAGACGCCGGGTACTTATTTCACACTGCGCGACCCCAATAATTATCCCGGAACCGGGGATGTGTTCGCGTCCATCCTTCTTGCCGGATTGCTTGCCGGAAAAACAGCTCCTGAAAGCGTAAAATGGGCGTGTGATTTCATTTATGAAACGGCCTGCTTTACCACTTCGCTGCATACGCCGGTGCGCGAAGGGTTAGCCATCGAGCCTTGCCTTGGAAAATTAGTCGGTTTAGCTTCCACAAAGGAGTCGTGCATATGACCCTTCAACAATTGCATTATGTGTTAGCCGTCGTGCAGACCGGCTCACTAAGCAAGGCCGCTGAGCTTCTATATGTTTCACAACCCTCTATCACCTGTGCGGTGCGTGACCTGGAACAGGAGTTGGGCATCACCATTTTCAACCGTACACCGCGCGGTATGACCTTAACGCCGGATGGGGCAGAATTCGTTGGTCACGCCGAGCGCGTTTATACCGGCTTTGAGGAGCTGCGTGAAAAATATGGTGAAAATGCTGCCATCAAAAAAAAATTCTGTGTTTCTACCCAGCATTATTCCTTTGCAGTCAAAGCGTTTGTGGAGACAGTGCGTGGCGTTGACCTTTCGGAATATGAGTTTGCTATCCGCGAAACCCGCACACGCGAGGTCATCGAGGATGTGTCCCTCATGCGCAGTGAGATCGGCGTGCTGTATCTCAACGATTTCAACCGCTCGGCACTCGGAAAGCTTATTCGCTCCGGGGGACTTGTGTTCCACACACTCATCGACTGCGCGGCGTTTGTTTATCTATGGCGCTTGCATCCGTTAGCCGGTCGAACGGAGGTGTCGCTTGAGGACTTGTCACCGTATCCTTGCCTTTCCTTTGAACAAGGCGATAATGCCTCGTTTTATTTTGCCGAGGAGATACTCAGCACACATGACTATCCACGTGTGATCAAGGCGTGTGATCGGGCGACCATGCTCAATTTAATGGTAGGCCTAAATGGTTATACACTTTGCTCTGGCATTATCTGTGAAGAGCTGAATGGTTCGGATTATGCGGCTGTCTCCTTAAAGCTTTCGGAGGAGCTGCCGGACGCGCATATGCAGATCGGCTATATCGTGCGTAAGGATCGTGCGCTTTCGGCTCTTGGCGAACAGTATATTCGCGAACTGGAGAGCTATCTTCTGTAATGGGGCATTGGCGGCTCGCTCCGACTCGTTGCACTTCATAATATGAAAGGATAACATTATGATCGAAATCAATCATCTTGTCAAAAAATACGGTCAGAACTACGCGGTCAACGATATCAGCTTTTCCGTTGCGGAAGGCGAGATCGTTGGCTTCTTAGGTCCGAATGGCGCTGGAAAGACCACGACGATGAATATCCTGACCGGATATCTGTCCGCCACCAGCGGCAGTGCCTGCATTGCCGGGATCGATATTCTGGAAAATCCCATGGAGGCAAAACGCCATATCGGCTTTTTGCCGGAGCATCCGCCGCTGTACTTGGATATGACGGTGTGCGAATATTTGAAGTTTGTGTATAACCTCAAAAAATGCGCATTGGGAAGAAAGGCGCATTTGGACGAGATCGCATCGGTCATCCGGATCGAGGATGTATGGCATCGTCCCATCAGCCACCTGTCCAAGGGCTATCGCCAGCGTGTCGGCATAGCGCAGGCACTTATTGGCAACCCGGATGTGCTCATATTTGATGAACCGACAGTGGGATTAGACCCCAAGCAGATCATCGAGATACGAAACCTCATCACCGGTCTTGGCAAAAAGCATACCATCATCCTAAGCTCCCATATCCTGCCGGAGGTGCGCTCGGTGTGCAGTCGTATTGTTATCATCAATAAGGGGCAGCTCGTTGCCAATGCTTCCACAAATGAACTGGATGTCTTAACAGGAGCGCGAAAGCTCATGGCAAAGATCACCGGCGAACCGGAGCGCGTGCGAGGTCTTGTTTCCTCCATCACCGGCGTGACCGGCTGTGAGCTGTTGGAAGCGCATGATGGCGATGCGCGCACTTATCTGATTGAGTCGCAAAACGATGTGGATATCCGCAAAATGCTGTTTACCAGAATCGCCGAAAATGGGCTGTTTTTAGTGGGACTTGAGCCGTTCGGCGCAGACCTTGAGGATGTATTCATTGCGTTAACCGGTTCGCAGCCCCCGTTATCCACCGATGAAAAAGGAGGTCTTTTCGAATGAGTGCTATCTATAAGCGTGAAATGCTGGCGTATTTCACCACACCCTCCGGTTATGTGTTTTCCGCTATCTTTTTTGCACTGTCCGGCGTGATCTTTTCCATCACAACCTTTGGAATGCAGACCGCCTCTACCTCTACCTATTTTATTTTTATGCTTACCTCATTTATTGTGCTTATTCCACTTTTGACCATGAAGCTACTCAGTGAGGAACGCAAAAGCAAGACCGAGCAGATCATTTTGACTTCTCCGGTCAGCCTTATGGGGATGGTGTCGGCAAAATTCTTTGCCGCTTATACCATGTTTGCCGGAACGCTGATACTTTCCTGCACGCTCAACATCTTCACGCTCTACCGTCTGACGGAGAATCAGAAGAACGTCATTGAAAAGCTGAGCCTTCCGACCGTGCTTGGTAGCGTGGTGGGCATTCTTCTCATTGGCAGCGTGTTTATCGCTATCGGACTTTTTCTGTCGGCTCTGACCGAAACGCAGACGGTGGCGGCGGTCGCTTCCATCGGCGTGTTCGTGCTGATCTTCCTTTTCAGTATGCTTCCCAGCTTTGTGGGAAACAGTGTATTGCGCACGATCATCAAATGGTTTTCGGTGTTTGACCGCTATTATCCCTTTACGTCCGGTGTGTTTGATATCACTGCTATTGTGTATTATATCAGTCTTGCGGTGGTCTTTCTGTTTCTGACTATCCGTATCTATGAAAAGAGAAGGTGGGCTTAAAGTGGGTTCGAAAAATAACAAAGCAACGAATAAATCTTCCATAAAGAAATTAGTCGCATCCAGACGCTTCAAATACGGTTCGGTGGCCGTGGCATTCACAGTCATCTTTTCGGCGTTTATTCTGCTTCTTAATGCTGTCTTTTCGGCTGTTGCCGGCGCAAACGGTGGCTTTTATCTCGATCTGACCGGTGAGAAGATATACGATATTTCCGCACCAACAGTAAATGTACTGGAAAGCCTTGAACGTAGCGTGGAGATCATCTTCTGCATGAGCGAGGATCGTGTGACCGATTCCAATGAGCTATCCTATGTCAAGCGACTTGCGGAAAAGTATCGTTCGGTCACAAATCGAGTGTCCATCGAATATCACGATAGCGTGAAGGATCCGGTCTACTTCAATCAGTTCAAAAAGACCTCGACCGATATCGTCTCTCAGACCTCAGTCATCGTTCATTGCCCGGAAACCAAGCGGTATATCGTGTATCCCATCCGCCGCTTCTTCAAGCTGTCATCTGAAAACGGCGCGATCTTTGCTTATGACGGCGAAAACAAGCTTACCAGTGCCATCATGCAGACCGCTGTGGGCGAACCGCTAAAGGCCGCCTTTATCACCGGTCATGGCGAAGAAAAGCGCAGCTCGGTCGAATCGCTGCTTCGTGAGCAGGGCTATGAGGTGTCGGAGCTCGATCTGAAGGCTGTCACCGAGGAGGAACTCAATTCCTATGCTCTGTTGGTCATCAGCAACCCCAAATACGACTATACCGGTGTGTCGGCCGCTAAAGAGGGCAGAGTCAACGAGATCGGTATGCTAAATAACTATCTTACGCGCACCTATGGCAACCTGATGGTGTTTATCAGTCCCGAAACCCCGGCTCTTGCGGAATTGTCCGGTTTTCTTGCGGATGATTGGGGCGTTGGTTATATAAGCGGCGATCTGGTATTGGAAGGCTCTGCCGCCGCACTCGATTCCTATGGACTCTATTTTGTGGGTACGCCTTCTGCGGACGATTCAGCCGGTGCTGTCGTTCACGGTTCTGTGACAGACAGTGGTGTGCGGGCGACCGTCTTTGGCAATGCTACTCCGCTTTCCATTCTGTTTACCGAAAAAGGCGATAAGACCGTTTCGCCGGTCTACCTGACCTCCGCCACTTCAGCGCGTTCCCATGAGGGCACAGCTGCCGGAGAAGCCGCTATGCCGGTCATGACTCTTTCGACCTATACGAAAATCTATGACAATAAGGAATACAATGCTCATGTGTTGGTTTGCGGCTCGGCGGATTATATGAACTATGTTTCGGAGCAGGCCTTCTCGAATGCGGATATTCTCAAGAATGCTTTTTCGGTCATGGGCAATACAAACGTTGTTTCCGGCATTTCCTATAAGGTCTTGGAGGATACCGCCATCACGGTCACACAGGATAATTTCAAAAAGTATACCATCCTTTTGTCGGCTCTTGTACCGCTTGTCATTGCGGCTGTCGGCACCGCTGTATACATTAAGAGGAAAAAAGCATAATGGAGAAACAGAACAATAAGGGACTGCTGTCCAGACAAAAGCGTGTAGTCATTCTTCTTGCTGTATTGGTGCTGTTATTGTGTGCAGCCTATATCGTGATACGACTTGCGGATACGGGACACACTTTGGAGCTTCCCTTCGTGGATGAAGTCGGTGATCGTGTGGAGTATTCCTATGCCGGTGCGAACGGAGAAAAGGTCACAGTTGTTTCGCGTACCGATTCTGCCCTTACATTGTCCAGCGAGGGGGAGATCTCCTATTCTGCACGCCCCTATATTTTCCCAGAGATATCCTCCGAGGCGCTTGCTTCGATAGCGGTATCCAATACGCATGGCTCGTATGAGCTGTATTTAGATGCGACCGGCGAATACGTTTTCCGCACCAATGAGATGTTGGTGTACAACGCGGAAAAGCTTGCTGACCTGAAGGTGCAGGCACGGTATATGTTAGCAAAAAACCGTTTAGAGGGTGAATATTCTACCGAGGAGGCTCTGTCAGCCTTTGGTCTGTCGGAAGAAGATAGTCCTTCCTCTGTTTGTGTGACCGACACAAGCGGAAACGCACATACCATCCTTGTCGGTAGTCTTACGCTTTCCGGCGACGGCTACTATGCCAAGGATACCGAAAAGCCCTATGTCTATGTAATCGATACCGGAGCAGCGGTGTTTTTTGAGGATGAGAAGGCGTTCTTTGATCCGTGGATCGTGCCTACCCTTACGCAGAACGAATATCAGTATATGGACGCATTTTCCATCACCAAAAATGGTGAGCTGTTTATGTCCAGCGCAATCGTGCCGGAGGACGTGCGCTCGTCCGGCAGTGATACCGATTTGCATAAGTTGACCTATCCTGCCGGCTATTCCGCATCCTTGACAAAGTACTATGATGCCCTCGCTTCTCTTGCTTCCTTAAAGGGAAGCCGCGTGGTGGAGACAGGTGTGCTTGCCGGGGGAGAGGAGCGCGCGAATGCGCTGTTTGAGACGTATGGTCTTTCGCTTGCCACTAACGATGTGAGCTATACCAGCGGTCAAAAGGCCTATCGCTTTATCACCGGTAAGTGCTTTACCGATACCGATGGAAGCATCTGCTACTATGTGTACTCGCCGTATATGGATACCATCTGCGTACTTCCGCTTGAAAAAGCACCGTTCCTGGAATATAAACTTTTGGACTTCATCGATGCAAGCGTTTTCCAGGTCAATATCAATGATATTGCCGAATTAGAAGCCCGGATAGCGGGCGTTTCCTGCCGCTTCCGCCTGACAGGCGAGGGGAAGGAGCTTGTGGTGACCAATGCGGATACCGGCGAAGTGGTGGATACCGCTTCCTTCCGCCAGTTTTATATCAAGCTGTTGTCTATCAAGATCGAGGGCTATGCCTCGAAGGAGGATGTGACCGGAAGTGAGGAGTTTTCTTTCTCCTATACGACAGATCACGGCGAGAAAGCCGCTTATTCCTTTGATATCCTGTCTACCACGCGCAGTCTCATCACGTTAGATGCTTCGAGTGAGTTCTATACCAATCGCTCGTATATCACTAAAGCTGCAGAATACCTGATGAAACTGTCTATGGGCGAAACCATCGCGGCCGATTATTAGCCAAACGGAGAAATGGAGAGTGCCTATGAGTTCACCGCTTGCGGATAAGATACGTCCGCGCACGCTTGAGGATGTGGTCGGACAGCCACATCTCTTAGGCGAAAACAGTTTGTTTCGGCGTATGCTTGCCACCGGACGTGTGCCCAATATGATCTTCTATGGCCCCTCCGGAACGGGGAAAACCACCGTTGCTAATATCATCGCTTCCGGTGCCGGTATGACACTGCGCAAGATTAATGCAACAAACGCTTCTCTTTCGGATATCAAACAGGTGTGTGACGAGACAGGCTCAATGTTCGGTGCGGAAGGAATACTCTTGTATATCGATGAGATACAGTATTTCAACAAAAAGCAACAGCAGAGCCTGCTTGAATTTATCGAGGATGGGCGTATCACGCTCATCGGCTCGACCACCGATAACCCCTATTTTTCGGTATATCCTGCGGTTCTGTCGCGCTGTACAGTCTTTGAGTTCAAGCCGGTCACACCGGATGAGGTGCGCCGGGCACTGAAACGTGCCTACCGACTTCTTTCAGATTCAACCGATGAAGCGGAAAACATCAGACAGACGCTGGATTTTATCGCGGAAGCCTCCGGTGGAGATGTCCGCCGGGCGTTAGGCGCCCTTGAGCTATGCTATCAGGCGGCAGGAACCGGTATGACCGAAGCATTGGCCTCGGAATGCATCTCCGCTTTTTCCCTGAAAATGGATAAGGATGGAAATGAACATTATGACCTGCTGTCCGCTTTTCAGAAATCCATTCGAGGCTCCGACCCGGATGCCGCCATTTTCTACCTGGCGCGTTTGCTTGAGGGCGGTGATCTGCTTTCTCCTATACGAAGACTACTTGTCATTGCTTCGGAGGATATCGGTCTTGCATACCCCAATGCTGCTGTGGTGGTCAAGGCGTGCTGTGATAATG